>CAYXPO010000310.1:0-6151 GCA_964466925.1 uncultured Nitrospirales bacterium | reverse complement strand
CAACTACTGGAAGAAAATCTGGACGAACTGGCGCGCACCTGTACCAATGAATGCGGAAAGACCTATGCGGAAAGCGTGGGCGAATTGCGCCGCGCCATCGAAAATGTCGAAGTGGCCTGCGGCATCCCCCTCATGATGCAGGGCTGGAACAACGAAGACATCGCGCGCGGCATTGACGAGCACATGATCCGCCAGCCGCTGGGGGTCGCCGCCATCATCGCCCCCTTCAATTTCCCCGGCATGATCCCCTTCTGGTTCCTGCCCTATGCGCTCGCCACGGGCAATTGCGTCATCGTGAAACCCAGCGAAAAGTGTCCGATGACCCAGCAAAAAGTCTTCGCCTTGATGGAAACACTCCACTTGGCGCCCGGCGTCATGCAACTGGTGAACGGCGCGGGGGCAACCGTGGATGCCATCCTCGATCATCCCGCCATCCGCGCCATCAGCATGGTCGGGTCCACCCCCGCCGCGCGGCACATTTACGCCCGCGCCGCCGCGAACGGAAAACGCGCGCAATGCCAGGCCGGCGCGAAGAACCCCGTGGTGATCATGCCCGACGCCGACATGGAAACCGCCACCCGGATTCTCTCCGACTCCGCCTTCGGATGCGCGGGCCAGCGCTGTCTTGCCCTTTCGGTGGGCATCACCGTTGGCGCGGCGCGCGCCACGTTCATCGAGCATTTCAGCGAAGCCGCCCGCAAACGCAAAGTGGGGTACGGCCTCGATAAAGACGTCGAAACCGGCGCGGTGATTTCCATGGCGAGCAAGGAACGCATTGAAAGTCTGATCGCCCAAGGCGAACAGGAAGGCGCGAAGATTCTCGTTGATGGCCGCGGCAAGAAAGTGCCGGGCTACGAAAACGGCAGTTTCGTCTTTCCCACCCTGCTCGACAACGTGCCGCAACACGGGGTGGTGGCCAAAACGGAAATTTTCGGCCCCGTGTTCAGCCTGATGCACGCCGAAACGCTGGAGGACGCCATCGCCATGGTCAACGACCGCGAATACGGCAACATGGCCTGCATCTTCACCGGCAGCGGGGCCGCCGCGCGGAAATTCCGCCAGGAAGCCGTCGCCGGCAACATCGGCATCAACATCGGTGTCGCCGCCCCCATGGCCTTCTTTCCATTCAGTGGCTGGCGCGAAAGTTTCTTCGGCGATCTGCACGGACAGGGCGCGCAGGCCGTCGAATTCTTCACCGAAACCAAAGTCGTCGTCGAGCGTTGGCCCAAGGAATGGAGCCGGAAATTTTAAGAACGGAAGAGAGACTCTAGAAAATTATGGAGATCAAGATATGAGTTTGATTCGTATCGGCAACGCCCCGTGTTCCTGGGGAAGCCTTGAATTTGAAGGAATGCAGGGCAAGGGTTTCGGCTATAAGCAAATGCTGGATGAATTGGTGGAAACCGGCTATGCGGGCACGGAGCTGGGCGACTGGGGCTTCATGCCCACCGATCCCGCCGCATTGCGCGCGGAACTGCAATCACGCGGCGTGACCATGGTGGGCGCCTTCGTCCCCGTGGCCATGAAAGACGAATCCGCGCATGCCCCCGGCGCGCAAGAAGCCGTGAAGATCGCCGCCCTCCTCGCCGCCGTCGCCGCCCCGGACTATTCCCCCTTCATCGTGCTCGCCGACAACAACGGCAGCGATGCCGTCCGCACCAAAAACGCGGGCCGCATCACCCCGGACATGGGCCTGTCCAATGCGGAATGGGCCGTGTTCGCGCGCGGCGCGGAAGGCGTGGCCAAGGCCGTCAAACAGGAAACGGGCCTCCGCACCGCCTTCCACCATCACTGCGCCGGTTACATCGAAACCCCCGATGAAATCGCCGAACTCCTGAAGCGTACCGACCCCGGCCTCCTGGGACTGGTTTTCGACACCGGCCACTTCGCCTACGGCGCGGGCGACCGCGACGGCAGCCGCACCCGCGAAGGCTTCGACCGTTTCGCGGACCGCATCTGGCACATGCACTTCAAGGATTGCAGCCCCGATATTGCCAACGAGGCTCAAGCAAACGGCTGGGATTATTTCCAGGCCGTGGGCAGGGGCGTCTTCTGCGAACTCGGCCAGGGCTGCATCGACTTCGCCCACGCCGCCGCATCGCTCCGCAAACGCCAGTACAATGGCTTCATCATCGTGGAACAGGACGTCCTTCCCGGAATGGGCGCCCCCAAGGAAAGTGCCCGCCGCAACCGGGAATTCCTCAAAGGGCTGGAGTTGTAAAATCAAAACCAGTGGTCAACAAAACAACAAATGGACCGGCAATAACTTTTGAAAAAGGAAGTTTTAACATGTCAACAGAGTTAACCGTTGGATTGATTGGCACGGGACGCATCGGGAAAGTGCATGCGGAACATCTGGCGCACCGGATTCCGCGCGTGAAATTATCGGTCATTTCGGATATGGATGAGGTCTCCGCCAAAGCCTGTGCGGGAAAACTGGGCGTCCCAAAAGTCGTGACGGACTACAAACAGGTTCTGAACGACCCCGCCATTCAGGCCGTCGTTATATGCACTCCCACCGACACCCACTCCCAATTGATCGAAGAAGCCGCGCTGGCGGGCAAGCACATCTTCTGCGAAAAGCCCATCGCGCAAACCCTGCCGAAGATTGATCGCGCCGTGGACGCCGTGAAGAAAGCGGGTGTGAAACTCCAGGTTGGATTCAACCGGCGGTTTGATCCGAACTTCGCGCGCGCGCGCCAAGCCATCGCCTCCGGCGAAATCGGCGAACTGCACCTCCTCCACATCATCAGCCGGGATCCCGGCCCGCCCCCCATTTCCTACGTCAAGGTTTCCGGCGGCATTTTCCTCGACATGACCATCCATGACTTCGACATGGGCCGGTTCCTCGCGGACAGCGAAGTCACGGAAGTCTATACTTCCGCCGCCGTCCGCGTGGACCCCGCCATCGGCGCAGCGGGCGACCTCGATACGGCCATGATCCTGCTCACCTTTGCCAACGGAACCATCGGCTGCATTGACAACAGCCGCAAGGCGGTCTACGGCTATGACCAGCGCGTGGAAGCCCTCGGCAGCAGCGGCGCGGTGCAGGTCGGCAACAACTACCCGAACAGCGCGGTGATCAGTGACGCCGTGAACGTGCGCCGCGATTTGCCGCTCAATTTCTTCATGGAGCGCTACACCGAGAGTTTCCTGGCCGAGATGAACGCCTTTGTATCGGCCGTACTGGAAAACAAACCCGTGCCCGTGACCGGTCACGACGGAAGAATGGCCGTGGTCGTAGGATTGGCCGCACGCAAATCCTACGATGAGCACCGGCCCGTGAAAATCGAAGAGATCGCTTAGTTTCTTGTGTTTCATCGTGTGCGTGACAGGCCAATCGCCTGTGGGATGAAGGATGGGCGGGATGCGCGTTTATTACTGCGATTGCGGACAGAAAATGCGGGTGCCGGAGGAGAAACTCGACCGGCGCGGGCATTGTCCGCGGTGCGGGCGCATCGTCACGGTAACCTTGGATAACACCCTGCCGAGCAACAAAGTCCGTCCCGCCAAGATTGAACGGCACACCCCAAAACCGGACCTCGTGCCTCCGGCACTGGCCACCCCCGAGCCGTATCCGCCCAAACCCCCAAAGGCGCCGCCCGCCGAAGCATCCTCGGAGCAATGTTTGAAAGAAGCCTCCACGCAGGACGCGGAACCCGCACCCTCCCCTAGGCCACCCGCCGCGCCTCCTCCGGCACAGCCCGCCGAAAATATGCCCCCCCGCCGAAAAGGGGTTTTTCTCACGCCAATCACCCCGCTCCCGCCCCCGGAACGCTCCAACTCCGTACTCCCGCCGCCCGGGACAAAGCGCCTCCGGGAAAACAGTCTCGAGCTGCTCCTTAATGCCATTACCGCGGCCATGGACTTTCGAAAATGGCTCTTCGCTTTCGTAATTTTGTTGATTTGGCTCGCGGGCGGCGCCGTATTGCTCTTCACCGCGTATATTCACTGGATGCTGACCCTTCTTCTCGGCATTTTGTGGGGTGCGCTATGCTGGGGCGCGGGCATCGGCTATCTGTCGCGCCTGATTCACGTTCACCTGAACGAAAAGCGCGCCATCTCTTTTTCACACTCCGAACGCTTCCTGTCCCGGCGTTTCTTCGACCTCATCCTGTCCCTGCTGGCCCCATGCGCCCCCTTGGCCGTCATCGGGATTTTCCTAAACGGCGTGCTCTTCCTGATGAGCCAACCCCCCGAACCCGGCAGCGTATTCAGCGGCGTATTCCTGTTTCCCGCCTTCCTCATCAACGGCGTGCTGCTGCTCATGGCCATCACCTCCGCCCTCGTCCCCTGCATCATTGCCGTGGAAGACGTGGATTTGAAAAACGCCCTCAACCGGCTCAGCGGCCTGATCCTCAACCATCCCGGCGCGTTATATGCCGCTTTAGGCTCCGCCCTCGGCCTGGCCGCCTGCCTTATGGCCGGCCTCGGCGGAATCGCCGCCCTCGCCATCCTCGGAACCCTCAAAGCCGCCAACCTCCTGATTTTCGGCCCGGGCGCGCTCAGCGATTCCTACGCCCGGATTCAACACGGCTGGGAGCCGCGAACCGCTTTCGCCTGCTTCGCAATAGTCCTCATACTCACCCTCTTGTTCACCATTATCATCACCCTCTTCACCGCCTGCCTCACCTTCACCTACCGCTGGGTTTCCCGAAAAACATAATGCGCCTAAACACGTGAATTCATCGCCTGCCTCGAATAATTAGAGACCGGGACAGAAGCCGTCCTCGGTGTTTTCGCCCGGGCAATAATGGTACCCGCCGGAATTGAAGAACTGGATGAGGCGAAGCAGTTCGGAAAGGCTGATGCGCCAATCCTGGGAATTGTAGTCACTGTCATGCGGGGCGCAGGTTTGATCACCGGGTCCGGGCGCGTAACCATCTTCCGTGCCCGCCATGCAATGGAATCCATCGGAGTTGAAGAACTGAATAAGGCGAAGGAGTTCAGAGAGGCTGATGCGGTTGTCTTTATCCGGGTCGGCGGTGTGCCAGTCCGGTTGGCCTTCTTCTTCTCCTTCGACAATGCCTTCACCTTCGGGCTGGCCTTCAAGCACGCCTTCGCCCTCGAATACCCCCTCGCCTTCGCCGCATTCACCCTCCACGGAGGCTTCAAAGCAAATGGTCCAGCGGGTCAATATGCCGCGGCCTGTCAGGTCAAGCTGCCAATTGCCATTGGGGGCCATACACTGAAAATTATCAAAATGGGCCGCCACATACGTGCCCGGCGCCGTGTTGCCGCAAATGGAAGCCCCTTCAGCACCTTGCAGCGTGTAGGTTCCGTTATAAAGGCCAGACATGTTGCCCGCGCAGACCCAGGCACTCGTCTTGAACGGACTGCTCACCTCCAAATGACCGCGGCTTGTATTCCAGTTTTGGAGTTCGATAATGGCCCACGCTTCTTTGATCGGACGGCGTATTCCCGAAACCATGATGTTTGAAACGACGTATGGGCTGGCATAAACGGGCGTATCCTTCGATACAAAGCATAAAGGCCCTTCCCCCTCCTCTTCGCCTTCGATCGGTAAATTCTCGAAATACTTCTCAAGTTCAACCCGAATTCTTTCATCTATATAGGCTTCATAGCCATCATCGATATCTTTATCCATTGGCTTCGCCTCCATTTGCGGGCTCGCCTTCACGCTCAAGGAACTCACGAATCCAAGCGCGTCCCCTGTGCAGCCTAGACTTCACGGTTCCCTCTGGGATCTGGAGCATCTCGGATATCGACTTCATGTCATGTCCTTCGCAATGGTAGAGAAAGACGACGCTTTTCAGATGGTCGGGTAATAAAGATATGGCATCCTGCACAGTCCGTACGTTCTCCCGCGCAATAGCCAGATCTTCGACGCTATCACGAGAACAACTCTCCCGCATGACGACCTCGGTGTTCACGGTCTCACGGCCGCGCCGCCTTAATATGTCCCTGGCGGCGTTTAGGGCGATCGTTACTATCCACGGGCCGAACTTTTCGGTGCCTTTCAGTGTCCCAAACCGCTCAAACGCTCTCACGAAGGCCTCCTGAGTGGCTTCGATAGCGCACTCTCGGTCGCCGAACCGCATGGTAACATAACCCACTGTCTTCTTGTAGAAAGCATGGAACAAAGCCTCAGCCACGTCGTCGGGCGGCGGCGAATAATGAAGATCAGACC
>CAYXPO010000309.1:5533-6167 GCA_964466925.1 uncultured Nitrospirales bacterium | reverse complement strand
GTTTCAACATCACCAGCGGATCGGTCTTGCTGGGGTTGCTGATCACGACACCGTCCTTCGCGGCGGCTTCGGACACGAAAAACTCGTCGCTGGTAAGTTGGCCGAAGCGGATGAGGGCCGGGGACTCGATATCCCACACGCCCATGCGCCCGTGCCCCTGCATCACAATCATCCCATAGGCCGCCGCGTCCTTGATGGTGACTTTGCGGCCCGGCAGGATGGTGAGTTCCTTCGCGCTGAACGCCTTGGACTTGTAGCAAATCCACAGGTCCATATAGCCTTCCGCTTCCATGATCTTCAGGGGTTTGACCGGCTTCGGACGCATAAAATGCTTCTTGGCGAAGTCCGGGTCCGTGTTCTGTTCCCAGTCAATGACGTCAATCAGGTAGTCGAAATTGCCCTTGCGGTCCGGGGGCGTGTCTTTCCAAAGCAGTTCCTCCGGCACGATGGAATCCCCGGTGAGCGATTGATACATGGCGAACACGTCGGACGCCTTCTGCGGTTCATAGGTGCACAGGCTGCCGGGCGCGTGCAATACCCCGGGCGGCACGTCCCAGCCCGTGCCCGGTTCCAGCCGGTAGGCCGCCGACAGGTTGGTCAGTTTGTTGTCGCCCTTGGTGTAATTCACGAGGGC
>CAYXPO010000309.1:0-5523 GCA_964466925.1 uncultured Nitrospirales bacterium | reverse complement strand
ACCTGCGCCTTGGTCACCCCGGGCTGAATGCCAAAAAACGTATACGGGAAATCTCCGCCGTGGTTGTTCACCTGCGGCGGGAAATAATAGGCTTCCGGCTTGCCCAACTGATTCACCAGCCCCGCGTGCTTGTCGTCATGATGGATGTGATGCGGAAGCGCGCCCTTGTTGTCGAAAAATTTGGAATACATCGGCCAGCGCCCGTATTCCTTCCAAATCCGCTTGCCGATGAGATCGCCTTTCAGTTCCGCCACCGCGTCGCGCAGCAACACCTTCTCCACTTTGCCGCGGTGTTCCATCACGATGAAGCTCAGGCCTTCATTCGGGCTGGTGAGCGGGCCGTTGTCCGCCGGGGTGGTCGAGGAAAACCAGCGTTCGTCAATGCCGCCCCGGACACCGCCCAGTGCGTAATAATCATCCGGATGCAGCTTGATGCGCCGCCCCGGCACGCAGAAGGACCGCGGCACCCACGCGGGCGCAAGCCGCACAATCCCTTTGCCTTGTTCCAATGCCTGTTCCGCCAATGTTTTCGCGCTCATACCGTTCTCACTTTCTTTTGTGTTAGGCGCCCACGTTTTCCCATGCCGACGCATCCGCCGATTTCAGCACCGCGTCGCACACATACTGCGTTTCCAAAGCGTCCCGGAAGTTCGGCCGCGCGGGCACGCCCGACCCCAGCCCTTCCAGGAAGTCCGCCAGTGCATTGATGAAGGTGTGTTCGTAACCAATCACGCAGCCCGGCACCCACCAATGCTTCATGTAGGGCTGATCGCTGTCCGTGACCAGGATGGTCCGCCAGCCGCGCGTGGGCGAGTCGTCGCCGTGATTGAAATACTGAAGCTGGTGGGCGTCCTCGAGATCGAAATAAATCGAACCGAGTTCGCCGTTCACCTCGAAGGTGTTTTGATTTTTGCGGCCCCGGGCGTACCGCGTGGATTCAAACGTGGCCAGCGCCCCGTTCTTGAACCGCGCCAAAAACGCGCAGGCGTCATCTATGCGCACCGGCTTCACCGTGCCGGGATCATCCTGGAGCGCGCGCTCCTTGATGAAGGTTTCCGTCATCGCGCAGACCTTGTCCACGCCGCCGATGAGCCAGATCGCCGTGTCAATGCTGTGCGCCAGCAAATCGCCCGTAACCCCGCTGCCCGCGACGTCCGCATCCAGCCGCCACAGGCCGGCGCCGCCCTGCGGCAGGTCGGGGCTGATGGTCCAGTCCTGCAAGTATTTCGCGCGGTAATGGAACACCCGCCCGATGCGGCCTTCGTCAATGAACTGTTTCGCGAGCGCGATCGCGGGCACCCGCCGGTAATTGAACCACACCATGTTCGGCACACCCGCCTTCTCCACCGCCGCCGTCATCGCCTCCCCCTCCTGGGCGTTCATCGCGAGCGGTTTCTCACACAGTACCATTTTGCCCGCTTCCGCCGCCGCGATGGCGATATCGCGGTGTGTGTTGTTGGGACAGCCGATGTCAATGACGTCTATGTCCTTCCGGGCCACCAAGGCGCGCCAGTCCGTCTCGATGCTTTCCCAGCCCCAACGCTCGGCGAACGGCTGCACCTTGTCCTTGCTTCGCGCGCATGCCGCCTTGAGCACCGGTTCATAGTCCACGTCAAAAAACTGGTTCACTTTGCGGTACGCGTTCGAGTGCGCCCGCCCCATGAAACCGTATCCAATCAATCCAATGTTCAATTTCTTCTTCGGCATATATACCTCCGATTTTTAAATTCCTATGCCCGTAAGTTTCTTATCCATTTGTGTTCAAAAAACTATCACCGTTAAATCAAATCCGATAATCAAAATGCATTGTTATTACATGATTATGGTCACTCTCCAGCTTCTCTCAATGCAATTTCTACTAGATGATCACTAAGCCATATCCCTTTACTTCGCATGGAGTTTATTGCTTCCCTCAATAATATCGGGAAACCATCCCGTTTTGCACGGACCAACATTCCGAGAGAACCGGTAACCTGAAGTCCATTGAGGCGGGCAATACGGCGGCCCACAGCTTCGTCAATACAGACTAGGTTGATTTTCTCCGTCAACGCCCATTGAATAACTGCCGCTTCCCCAGGTCCTAGCATATTTTTCAAGGCAAGGGTTAGGGGCACCGGCTCTTTCTTTTTTTCAAGCCAGAGCGCCGCACGAAATTCTGCGGCAGCAAAACGGCTTGCATTTTCATCAAGGATTTCATTGCTTACTTCAGCAGGAACTACTACCCGAGAATATAAGCTATGGAGTATATCGAGGTTTCCCAAAGCTGCAACTAATGAAATTAGTGGGCTTGTGTTTATTACTAATTCCTTGGCCTCATGCATTGGCGATATCCGAAAGCAGTTCATCGCGGTCAAGGTCTATCATGGAGATGCCATAGTGTTGCAGTTGCAGGAGAAACGATACCCGGTCCATGCCCACCAATAAGGACGCTACACCGGAGGATATGCGTTTCATCTCGAATAACTTCACGGCCATGGCCATTTTGGCTTCACGCTCGAACTGTTCCGAGGTCTCCTGCAAAAGGTCTGGCAAGGTATCGGGATAATCAATTGTCAACTGCCTTGTCATGGCCGCTCCTCTCTGAGTTTCCTGCACGGTTTATTCATCTTGTTTATACACAAGCACCCTGCATAAGCCTCATTCACTATAGCACTCTGGAATACCTATTTCCCGTACTTCTCATTCAATTTGTCTATGGCCTTCTTGCACTTCTCCGTGACGCTCCACGCGTCCGGCCAGAAGCAGAGGTCAATGGTCCACCAATCGTGCGGGACCCCGCTCTTCAGCAATTCCGGGATCAATGTGTCAAAATCAAGAATGCCGTCTCCGAACGGCGCGTGCGTACTCGTCTCATCCCCGTGGAGCGTGCCGTCGGAATCAATCAAATGCAGGTGGTTGATTTTTCCGCGCAGTTTTTGGGCCAATTCGAGCGCACCGCCCGGCAATGTTTCTTTTTGCCCCGGCTGGCGCGCCCCGACCGCCGCCACCATGTGCGCGTGGCACGTGTCGAACTGCACGCCGAAATTGTCGTGATTGACCTCATCCAGAATACGCAGAATGTCCGACGGCTTGTTAAAGGCAAAGCCCGGCTCGAATTCCCATGTTACGTATACGCCCTGATCCGCCGCCTCCGCCACGCAACGCTTCCAGGTATTGACCACGCGCTTGCGCGCCGTATCCGCATCCACCTCGTTGAAGATCGTCGGCGGCTGCACCGTATCCACGCGGATGCCGGGAATGCCCAAGTCCACGCAAAACATTAAGTTTTTGCGGAATTCCTCCACATAATGCGACGTGTCTTCCGTGTTGATCAGCTTCTCGCCCCACAGGTTGGCCGCCAGGCCCGAAAACGCCAGTCCGGCGTCCGCCACGCTTTGCTTGCACGCCGCCCGCTGTTCCTTCGACGGAAGCAGGTCCGGATTCGGATGCACCCCGAACCCGCCCAGTTCCAGTCCGTCAAACTCCAAGGACGCCAGCTTCTCCAGGATTTCCTCCCATGGAACCGGATTATCCGCGTACGGCCCAATCGAATACGCCCAAGTGCCAATTGAAATCTTTTTCATAGCGCGCGCCTTTCTCCAAAAACAAGCCCGTGACTCTCCAACACAAAACGAGCCTCTATCCTACCAAATCTTGCACGTCAAGTTGAACCTGTTTTTTCCGGGTTATTTTGCCCCGCAGCACTTCTTGAATTTTCTGCCGCTGCCGCAGAGACAGGGATCGTTCGGGCCGGGTCCGGTTTTTCCGGCGGCTTGGAGGTCCATGGCTTGCACCCAGCGCATCACGTTCGCGGGCGGGCGTTGCGCGCGCAATTCATTCGCCATGAACCGCATGTACGGGTCAATGTGCCGGAAAAAGTGCTGGTAGCCCTCGCAGAGATAGGGTAATCCCGGCTCGCCTTGCGGGGATCGCAGAAAACGGTGTTTGGGGCATTCCCCGTGGCACATGAAATAGCAATCGCAGGTTTTACAGCATCCGGGAAGCGCATCGCGCTTATCCTGTCCGAACCGGCGCTGAAATTCAGAATTCGCGAGGTCTTGCAAGGGCTGTTCCAGAATATTGCCCAAGCGGTGGGACGGATATACAAAGTGATCGCATGAATAGAGGTCGCCGGTGTGTTCGAGGGCCATGGCGGTCCCGCACGTTTCACTGAAGACACACAGGCTCGGATTCATACCCATCCACGCTTCGAGTGCGATATCAAAAATCTGGACAAAGGTTGTGCCGACATCCCGCCGCACCCACTCGTCGAAAACGGCGCTGAGAAACTTCCCGTAGGTCAGCGGGCGGACCGACCACGGCGTCACCCGCGCTTCCGGTGCCTCCGGCGCCACCAGCGTGAGGCCGTCCTCGCCGGGGTGTGCCGCCGCGCGCTCGACCACCGGAATAAATTGAATGAAACCGCCGCCAACATCGCGCAGAAAGCGGTACACTTCCAGCGGATGTTCCGAGTTGTGCCGTTGGACGCATGTCAGGAGGTTGAACTCGGCCCCGTGTTTCTTCAATAACCCCATGCCCCGCATCACGCGTTGGAACGTGGGATGCCCGCCCTTGTCGCGCCGGTAGTGGTCATGAAACTCCTCCGGACCGTCCATGGAAAGCCCGATCAGGAAATCGTTCTCCTTGAAAAAGGCGCACCATTCATCGTCCAGGAGAATGCCATTGGTCTGGAAGGCGTTCTGGATGGTTTTTCCGTTGGCATAACGCTGTTGGAGCAGGACGGCCTTGCGGAAGAACTCAACCCCCAGGAGCGTGGGTTCGCCGCCCTGCCACGCAAAGAGGATTTCCGGGACCTGTTGCGCTTCAATATGCTGCCGAATATAACTTTCGAGCACCTCGTCCGTCATGGCCCATTCCCGCCGGTCCGGGAAAAGTTTCTCCTTTTCCAGGTAAAAACAATACCGGCAGTGAAGATTGCACATCGGGCCGGCCGGTTTGGCCATGACGTGAAATGCGGGAATGGGCGGAATCGGAGCGGCGGCCATCATTAGGCTCTCAGGTAAAAATCTTCGGCCACGCCAAAACAATGGTCCACGTTGATCTCATTGTCCTCCGAATCAACAATATACCCGGAATACGCGCCATAGGGACCCCGGTAGCGGCTGCGCAGGATCAGCAGGTTCATGTTGATGTTTCGCGTGGCTTCCGGATGAAATTCGATGTTCACCCGGCCATCCTTGTCCTGGATTCTCCAGGGATGTTCGAGCGAATTCGATTTCATGGCGAACCGCACCGGCGGCAGAAGATGTCCCTTGCCGTTAATCCAAAGGCAGTTTTCGTTATAGGTTTTCTGATCTTTGACCTGATTGTTGGTGAGGTTGAAGCCGATGAGCTGCCCCTGCCGGTTCCATCCGCCGCCCGTGGCCCAATGCCATTTCATAACGTAGGGATAGTACCCCTTGTGAATATCCGGCAGCGCGAAACTGTCTTCCTTCGAGAACACGAAGGTTTCATTGCCCACGCGGAGCCGCCCTTCCAGCGGAAGAATGGCTTTGTGCGAATACATGGCCCGGCGGCGGCCCA
>CAYXPO010000308.1:0-6174 GCA_964466925.1 uncultured Nitrospirales bacterium | reverse complement strand
TGATTTGAACCGCCTGCATCCCCCGCCGCGCCAGGCCGTCGCTGATAATGACAATCTGGTCCGCCCGGTACAGGGAATCTTTCTCCATTTGATCGATGCCCGCGCCCGTGATGGTGTCGTGCGGATGATTTTGAAGCAGCAGCCGCCAGGCGCGGTCCAGGGCCGGTTTCAGATACTCGCCGCCCACCATGCTTCCAATCGCGCTCCAAGGTTCCGCCTGGCGCTGCAGCGCCACTTCCGCCCGGTGGTTCGCCTTCTTCAGGCGAGGCCGCGCACTGATGACGTCGCCCATCAAATGGGTCCACTTCCCCGTCGAACCGGGATCGCGGCTTTCCCCCGTCAACAGTGCCGGATTCTTCACCTCCTTGCGCATCGCATTCATATAGTCTTCAAGATTCGACAGCTTGATGTCGTGTTCCGGCAGCAGCTTCTGGCACAGCCGCATGATTTCCGATTCCTTGGGATCGGGATTCGACGTGTCAAACCCCTGCATGCAACATATCTGGCTCGTTGAAAAATGCTCCGATTCATCCCGGACCAGTTTCAGCAATTGATCCCGGATGGGACCGTCATTCCACTGCTTCTTCTTGTCGTCCAGCACGTAATAATGCGCGCGCGGGCGGCTGTCCGACGCCAAGCGGAACGGCGCGGCTCCCCGGTCCCAATTGTAAAACGCGAACACATTGTCCGAACCATAGCGAAGCACGCGGTACACGTAGATGTAATAACTGAAGCGGCTCATGCACCCAAAGCGCATCCCCAGAAGCCGCGAACCATCCGGGCCTTCCAGCATGAACTCGCTCTTGGGCGTGTTTATCCCCCGGTAGAAAATAATCGTGTCAATTCCAAACCCGTGATAAATTTGCGGCATCTGCGAGGTCTGGCCATACCCAAACGGCGTATAGCCTATTTTCGACACCTTGCCCAGGGACTGCGCCACGCGGTGGCCCACCACAAGATTGCGCACGAGCGATTCCGCGTTCACCAAGTATTCTTCCGGAAGGGAATACCACGGGCCGATAATCAGGCGCCCCGACTTCACGTGCTTCTCCATTGTGGCCCGCTTTTCAGGCCGGTATTCCAAATAATCCTCCAGCGCCACCGTTTGCGAGTCGAATGTGAACGAATGAAACTCCTCATCGGTGTCCAGAAGTTCCAGCAATTCGTCCATGAAATCAATCAACAAAAGGCGGGTTTCCTCGAAGGGATACCCCCATTCCCGATCCCAATGCGAATTCGACACCACGTGAATCGTCTTGCGCGATTTGCTCATCATATTCTCCTGCGGTCCGTGTTTTCACGGCATCCATAGTGCATTCCGACAATTTTCGTCATCATTTCAAAGAAATTGGCCGCTTATGTCTTTTATGTCCTTTGTGTCGTTGCCGGGCCGTTCCCGGTCATACTCTTCCAAAGGCCTCTTGAATATCAAGGCCCCGCGAGCGTTGCCGCTCACGGGGCCGGATTACTCATTGAATGTTACTTAGCTCTGATGGCTCCGGCGATAGACACGGCTCAGGGCCAGCAGGCCTGCAAGCGCGATGCCCATGACGGCCAAGTCACCCATGCCGCCACCGCTCGTTGAGCTTGGCGAGCAACCGAAGATCGACACGGTCTTCGCTTTTGCGGAGCCCGTGCCGCGCAAGGTGGCGACCACCTGACGGTTCGGGGTAACCGCCGTGTTGCTGAAGGTCAGCGCCGCGGTGAAGTCACCGGTCTTGGTGGGTTTGAAGGCCACCGTGATGACGGCCGTCTGGCCGAACGTCAGGCTGTAATTCGCCGCGCCAACGATGCTGAACGCGCCGCTCGGGTCGTTCAACGCCGCCGTGCCGGTCAGCGTGCCGCCGCCGATATTCTTCACCTTGAGCACGTTGGTGACGCTGCCGTTCACCTGCACGATACCCACGATGAAGTCATAGGCCGGATTCGGAGAGACCGAAAGCGTCGGACCCATCGGCGACACTTCAAACGGCTCGAACACCGAGAGCGATGTCGTTTCCGCGCTCAGCGTGCCCGCCGCGGACACCGGATTGTCCACATTCGCCGAACTCCACGAACCGCCCGCCGGGACCGTGATCTGGACGCGGTCACTATTGTCTTTCGTCACATCCGACGGATGATCGAAGAAGGTGGCGTTCAGATTCGGCGAGAAGGCCAGGCCATTCAGGGACAAACCGACCGGGGCGGTCAGGTTGTTCAACTCATTGAAGGTTGCGCCGCCATCGCCGCTGACGATGATGCTCACCTGGAACGGTGCACCGCCCGCCACCAAGTTCTCGGGTTCCGCCGCCACTTTCGCAGCTTCCACGGCGCCCAGCAGACTGATGATGTCGCAGGAGATGGACACCACCGCGATGCCATGTTCCCCCGCGCCAATCAGGCCGCGCGGGATCGTGACGGTCACCGACTGCGTCGCGTCATCCGGACGCGTCACAACCAACACCACATCGGCGCCCACCGGATTCGTCCACGAGATCATGCTGATGGCCCGCGGGCAATTGGCGCCCGCCACCACCGCGTCCCAGCGATCACCGTCGCCCGGCAACTGCATGAACGGATTGTCCGGCAAGCCATTGCCGTCATCGTCCGTGCCCGGCGCCACCACGAATTCATTCATGGCGACCGCTTCACAACCGGTCTCGATGTCTTTGACTGTCGCCGTCAGCACATAGGCGTTCATGCGCGCAATCAGGGTGGTCGTGGCCGCGTAACCGCTGGCGCGATCCGAAGAAACACCCACCGGCGTGCCATCAATGCTATACACAACCTGCGTGCGGTGCGTTGCGCATTCGGCGTTCGCGAAGGTCACTGCGGACGCAAGGTTCACCAGTGCGTTCGCGCCGACCGGCACCGCGATGTTCCCCGCCGGAGACGCTATCGCAATCGTAAGCGGGCAGTCATCGCACGGGGTTGTTTCACCTTCTGTCGGGCATTCCGCGACCACCACGGTGCGCCGTGCAACGCCATCGTTGCCCGCCGCGTCCGTCACCGAGTAGGTAATGACATACTGGCCCGGAGTGGACGTATCCACACTGCCGGTGATAAGGATGCTGTCGGTCAAATCGCCCGAGCACACATCGCCCGCCGTGGCGCCCTGTTCGGTGTAGACGCCATTGCAGTCCACGTTGACCACTTGACTGCCTGTCACCGTCACAACCGGCGCCGTGGTGTCAACCACATTGACGGTCCGCGCCGCGGAAGCCGGGTTGCCTGCGGCATCCTGCGCGTCATAGGTGACCACATACGTTCCGGGAGTCGTGGCATCCACGGTGTCGCCGCCAACAGTCACGGCCAGGATACCATCGCACACGTCCACCGCAGTCGCACCCGGTTCGGCATACGCCGCACCGCATTGGACCATCATCGGCGAATCGCCGTTCACCGTGAGCACCGGGGCAATCGTGTCGCTCACAGTAACCGTCCGCGTGATCGGCGCCGCAGCGTTGCCCGACGGATCGCTCACGCTATACGTGATGGTGTACGTGCCTGCAACGGCCGTATTCACCGGATTATCCACTACGATGGAACCCGTCAGGTCGCCCGCGCAGCCATCCGCCGCCGTGGCACCCGCGTCCGTGTAGTTGCCGCCGCATTCCACCGTCACCGCGGGATCGCCCAGCAGGCTCAACACCGGCACGGTGGTATCCACGACATTCACCGAGCGGGTAATGGGCACCGCCGAATTCCCCGCCGCGTCGGTCACATTATAGGTGACGCCATACACGCCCACGGCGTTGACGTTGACTTGATTGTCCACGACAATACGGCTGGTGATGTCGCCATCCACATTGTCAGACGCTGTTGCGCCCTGATCGGTGTACACGCTATGGCATTCCACTTGCACATCGCCGCCGGTCAAGGTCAACACGGGCGGAATATTGTCCACCACCGTCACCGTGCGGGTTGCGATTGTACTCAAACCGGCGTTATCCGTCGCGGTGTAGCGAACCGTATACACACCGGGCACCGCCGTAGTCACCGGGTTATCGGTGACCAGATCAACCTCGGTGTCGCAGGTGTCCGTTGCGTTTACACCCGCATCCGTATATGGGTCATTGATATTGAGCGTAATGGACGCTTGCCCGATCAATGTAACCACCGGAGGCGTGGTGTCTTGAACGGTTACCGTGCGCTGGGCCTGGGCGGGATTGCCCGCCGCATCTTGGGCCGTATAGGTCACGGTATATACACCAGGCGACGCCGCGTCCACGGGATTGTTTGTCACAACCGCGATACTGCCGGAGCACACATCCGCCGCCGTGGCGCCTGCATCCACGTATTGGGTGCCGCATTCCACCGTGACATCGCCGCCCACCACGCTGATCACGGGAGCCAGCGTATCGGACACGGTCACAACACGTTGTACCGGCGCGGCAGGATTGCCCGCCGAGTCATTTACATCGTAGGTAAGGGTATATTCACCAGGAACGGAGGAATTTACCGCACCGTTGATCACCACACTGTTGGCCAAGTCGCCGTCGCACACGTCCGTCGCCGTGACACCGGGGTCCACAAACGCCGTGCCGCATTCCAATGCAATGGCCGCATCGCCCAACAACGCCAGCGTGGGCGCCGTCGTGTCCTGCACCGTTACGGTCCGGGTGACTTCATCCGCGGCATTGCCGGCCGCATCACTCACGTTATACGTAATTGTGTACGTGTCGGGAACCGCGGGATTCACCGGATTCACCGTCACGATGTTCGCGGTGATGTCACCGTCAACGTTGTCGGACGCTTCAGCGCCGGCATCTTCATACACGCTGCCGCATTCAATCGTTACCGCCGCATCGCCAATCAAGGTGATGACCGGTTTCACGAGGTCCGCGCCGCATACCAGCGTGTCCACCACAAAGGTGCGCAGTTCCGCGCCGGTCAACCGGAACAAGGCTTGACCGCTGATGGTCACATCGCCTTCCTGGCTGGCGGGAACCGAAACGACATACGAGAACGACAAGGGGAAGGTGGGAATCGAGAACCACGCAAACGAAATTTTGCCGCTCGCGCCGGCGGCGGGCTTGATATCCCCCGCGGTCGCGCTCACAAAGGTCCAGCCCGCCGGAAGGGTTTCTTCCAGGCCCAGCGCGGTCAGATTTGACGGGCATGCATTCGTCATGGTGATATTGACCGTCAAGTTGGTGCCCGCTTGATAGCAGGTGGTCGGAATCACCCGGTCCAGCGTCAAGCACGGCAATTCATTCAAGCAGGTCTGCACTGTGTTGGATTGCATTTCCGCACCGCTGGTCCGGAACCGCGCCAAGCCATTGAGGCACTTTTCGCCCGCCGCATCTGAAGGTATCGTTATCTGATAAGTCAGCGTCAACGGGAACGTCGGCACGGCAAACCATACAAACGCGATCTGGTTGCCCGTCTGTTGCGACAGATTGGGCGGCGAACTGCCGGCCACACTGCCCGACACCAGATTCCATCCGGTGGCCGGCATGTTGTCTTCAAACGCAAATGCCGTCAGGGTGTCCGTGCCCGTGCGGGTGAATTGCATCGTCACATCCACCGTGGTGCCCGCCGTGTAATACAGGCCGCCCGGGCCCACCGTCCCCGCCAAACTCCGCGAGGCCACAATGGTCGTCGGTTCCGTCTGAATCACGGTGTCCACCCGATTGGATTGCAGTTCCGCGCCGGAAGTCCGGAAACGGCACAACCCCGTCAGCGTCAGTGGCTCCGTCATCGTTGACGGTACATTCACCGAATAGGTGAACGACGCCGGGAACGCCGGAATCGCAAACCACACAAAATTGCCCGTCCCCGATGCACCGGCATTCGGGAACAGGTTGGGCGAACTGCCCGAGGGAGTGCCGCCGACAAACGTCCAGCCCGCCGGCAGGGTCTCCTCCACGGCCAGAGCCGTCACGTTTTCCATGTCACCGCCCAACTCCATCGTGACGGTGAATGTCAACTGGGTTGTGCCAGGGATGAACCATCCGTTGCCATCCAACCCGGTTGTAGTTCTTGTCAGAGCCATCGTGGTTGCGCCGAACGCACTCGCCGACAAACCAGCCACGACAACCGCCACAGCCAAAAACACAGCACACTTTCTCATGAACCTCTTCCTTCTCGTTGTTTGCGCAAGGAATTACCCCTTACGGCCCAAACGCATTTGTTACCTGATTATAGGGAGTTCAATCCTACACGTCAAGTATAAAACTCCTGCCTCGTTAA
>CAYXPO010000307.1:0-6182 GCA_964466925.1 uncultured Nitrospirales bacterium | reverse complement strand
GTCTGGAAAACGGACCGAACCACGGTGTGGAATGATTTTGACGAGCAGGGGAAGGTTAAGCGGGAGGGCGATTTCCGCAAGGCCTTCAGCACACCGCTGATTATTGACGCTGCGGGAAAACGCCAGATGATTACGCTGGGTTCCACGGAGGCCTTTGCCTATGATCCGCGCACGGGCCGGGAATTATGGAAGGTTCGCATGCCCGGCTACACCCCGGCGGCGCGCCCGGTGTACGGCGGCGGGCTCGCCTTCCTCACCAGCGGACGGGGCAAGAGCGAGTTGCTGGCCGTGCGTGTTGACGGCACGGGAGACGTTACCGACACCCACATCGCGTGGATAATGGAAGGCCGTGAAGTGCCGGAAGAACCCTCGCCGTTGCTGTTGAACGGCCTGCTCTACCTCCTCAGCAACGACGGTCTCTTTACCTGTCTCGAAGCGGCCACCGGGGCGAAGATTTGGAGTACGCGCCTGGGCGGGAACTATGAAGCCTCGCCGTTGTACGCCGGCGGCCGGATTTATCTCTTCAACGTGCAGGGAAAGGCCACCGTGCTCAAACCCGGCCGTGCTTGCGAAGTTCTGGCCACAAGCAAACTGGACGCCGGCTGCATGGCGTCCCCGGCGGTGATGCAAAAGTCCCTGATTGTCCGCACGAAAACGGATTTGTATAGAATTGAAGGGGATGCTCCCGTTGCGGCTCCGGCGCCTTCGCCATGACGCCGTGCGGCGCATTACCCCGGACAAACCATGGAATTCAACACCACGAAGGATTTGTGGTAGTCTTTACAGGCGGCTGCCCAAAGTGCTTCAACCAAGAGTAAAAAGGCCCATGAAAACATTCGCATTCTCTCCGTATCGGACGGGTGGCGTTGCGGCCGCCGTTTTGGTGGTTTCTTGTTGCGCGCTCGCCGATTGGCCCCAGTTCCAAGGGCCCACCCGTGATGGAAGCTCTCCGGAAACAGGGTTTGCGCGGACATGGCCCGCTGAAGGCCCCAAGGTGTTGTGGACATTCCCGTTGGGGGCCGGGTATGGCGCACCGGTGGTGCGTGATGGAGAGGTTTATGTCCTGGACCGGGTCAACGATCAACAGGATGTGCTGCGGTGTCTGGCCCTCGCCACCGGCAAGGAACTTTGGACATATGCCTATGAGGCTCCGGGGAATGTAAGTCACAACGGTTCCCGGAGCGTGCCCACCGTGGATGACCGGTTCGTGTATTCCGTGGGCATGCTGGGCCACTTTCTTTGTGTGGACCGGAAAACGCATCAGCCCGTCTGGGCCAAAAACCTTTTGAAGGACTTTAACGTTGAACTTCCCAGCTGGGGGATTGTACAAGAACCGTCCCTGTATAAGGATTTGGTCATCGTGGCCCCGCAGGCGCAAGATGCCTTTGTCGCCGCATTCAAACAGGACACGGGCGAACTGGTGTGGAAAACACCGTCGTTGGGGCTTCTCGGCTATTCGACCCCGGTCATCACCAAACTCGCCGGGGTGGACCAGGCCGTGATGATTGGCGCATGCAAAAAAGGAGGGGGGCATCCCGGCGTGGTGGCGGGCATCTCGCTCGACAAGGGTGAACTTCTTTGGACCTACGACGGTTTTCAGTGCATAATCCCCATCCCCTATCCGGCGGCGCTTCCCGATGACCGGTTGTTCCTCACCGGCGGCTACCGGGCCGGTTCGGCCATGATTCAGGTGAAACGGGAAAATGGCGCATTCACGGTCAAGGAACTTTTCAAAACCGCCGCGTGCGGAAGCCAGATTCATCAAGCCGTGTTCTATAAAGATCATTTGTACATGAACAGCAACTCGAACGAACGGGAAGATGGAATGCTCTGCCTGACACTTGACGGGCAGGTTAAGTGGAAGACGCGTGATGCCTGGTTCTCGACGACGTTTGATCGCGGCAATCTTTTGCTCGCGGACGGCCTTATCTTCAACCTGGACGGGAAAAAGGGGGTCTTGCACCTTGTGGAGCCTTCGCCGGACGGATACAAGGAGCTGGCGCAGGCGCAGGTCTTTGGCGGCAAGGAAATTTGGGCGCCGATGGCGCTGTCCAATGGGAAACTCCTGTTACGCAACCAAGAGGAAATGAAGTGTCTTGACCTCAAGAATCCATAAGACGGCGAAAAGCCTCCCCGCGCTATAATCCCCGCATGCCATGAAACTTCCGCAACGTACTACGATCATCCTTATGGTCCTGCCGCCGCTGAGCCTGACCATCGCGGGGGTGTTGTTGTGGTTTTGGCTGGCCCAGGACCCCACCGCCGGGCTTCAGGCGCGTTTGCCCGGCGCGGATGGCGCCCCTTCGGCCCCGGAAAGCAACGGAACGGTCAAGAATCTGGCCGGAACCTTTCAGCAATTCGACGGAACCCCCGCCAACCTCCCCGGCGCCTGGCCGCGATTTCGCGGGCCGGATTTCGACAACATTTGCAAAGAGCCGGTAAGACTTGCGGAGGCTTGGGGTGAAAACGGCCCCGCCGTGTTGTGGAAAGTGGATTTGGGGGAGGGCCATGCGGCGCCCGTGGTCTTGGCGGGCCGCGTCTATGTGCTGGATTATGATGAGAAGAGCCGGGCGGATGCCATACGGTGTTTTTCCCTGGCGGACGGCCGGGAGATTTGGCGGCGTTCCTATGGGGTTTCGGTCAAGCGCAATCATGGCATGTCCCGCACCATTCCCGCTGTCACGGAGAAATATCTGGTCACCCTCGGGCCGCGCTGCCATGTGGTCTGCCTGGACGCCGCCTCCGGCGGTTTCCGGTGGGGAATCGATCTTCAGCGGGACCACGGGACAAAAGAGCCGCTTTGGTATACGGGGCAGTGCCCGCTGATTGATGGATGCCAGGCCATATTGGCACCCTGCGGCCCCGAAGTCCTCATGATGGCCGTGGACTGTGAAACGGGCGCGGTGGTCTGGAAAACACCGAATCCGCAAAAATGGGATATGTCGCATTCCTCGATTATTCCCATGACCATCGCCGGAAAAAAAATGTATGTCTATTGCGCCATCGGCGGCATAACGGGTGTGTCGCGCGAAACCGCCGATGCCGGCAAAATCCTCTGGCAACTCCCCTGGGCCGCCAAAGTCATTGCACCGTCCCCGGTTCCGTTGGACGGGGGCAAAATTTTCCTTACGGCCGGCTACGGAGAAGGCGGCATGATGATTCAGGTAACAGAAACAGGCGGCGCCTTTGCCGCGGCGGTGCTGTACAAGCACGGCCCCAAGGATGGATTGGCCTGTGAACAACAAACCCCCATTTTCCACGACGGTCTGCTCTACGGCGTCATGCCCAAGGATGCGGGGGCGTTGCGGGGGCAGTTTGTTTGTTATCGTCCGGATGGAACCCTGGCGTGGTCGAGCGGACAATCCAACCGGTTCGGATTGGGCCCCTTTTTTCTCGCGGATGGCAAATTCTACATTCTGAATGACGACGGGCTGTTAACCGTGATCCGGGCCCGCAACGATGCATTCGAACCGTTGGGGCAGGCGCAAGTGCTCCATGGGCAGGATGCCTGGGGCCCCATTGCGCTGGCGGGGGACCGCATGTTGTTGCGGGACTCCAAACAACTGGTGTGCATCGCGGCGGGCGCGTCCTAAGGAACATTCCATGACCCTTGACCCCCCAAAAAGACTCCTCCCCGTATGGATATGGGGCGCCTTGGTGGTGTTTGTGATGGCACTGGTGCTGCTTCTCTTCTGGACGGATCACCGCAAGGCGCCGGATGCTTCGTTTGAATATGATCTCTCCGCCTATGCCCATATTGCCCCTGAAAATGTGATCTTTAAGGAAGCCGCGCAAATTCCCGTAACTATTAAAACTCCGAGCGCACTGGCGGTTGCGCGGGACGGGAAAATTTTCGTGGGCGGGGAAAATGCGGTGGTGAAACTTGATGCCGACGGGAAGGAATTGGCGCGGTACACAATCAAGGGCCTCCCTGGATGCCTTGCCCTGTTGCCGGACGGGAAGCTCCTGGTGGGGTTCCGTAATCACATCGAAGTGTTGGATGCCCAGGGTTCATCCGCCGGTACATGGCCCGAACTCGGCGAACGGGCCTGCCTCACCTCCCTGGCCGCCGATGAAGACAACGTATATGCCGCCGATGCAGGCAACCGCGTGGTCCTGCGCTATGATTGGAAGGGAAATGTGCTGGGCCGCATCGGCGCCGCCGACCCCGCGCGCAACATTCCCGGGCTGGTTGTTCCAAGCCCCTATTTCGATGTCGCCATCGATCCCATGGGCGCATTGTGGGTCGTAAATCCGGGCAGACACGGCCTCGAGCATTACCGCCCGGACGGGGATTTGGTCAGTTCCTGGTATCGCATGGGAATGGACCTGCCCAGCTTCTGCGGATGCTGCAATCCCGCCCATATCGCCTTCCGGAGCGACGGCACGCTGGTGACGGATGAAAAGGGCCTGTGCCGCGTCAAACTCTATGCGCCCGACACCTCGTTCCTGGGGGTTGTGGCGGCCCCGGAAGGCTTGTTGGCTCCGGGAACGGCGACCATGGGCGGTGAAGCAGAGCCGCCCGTCCGGGATGTGGCGGTCGATCCCCAAGACCGGGTGCTGGTTCTGAACGGCCCCCGGCACACACTTTTAGTCTTTGAAAAAACAGCCGGGAAGGAGAAATAGACGCCCTTGTTCCGCACGGCAAAGATCAATCCCCCGTGGAGTTTTGGTATGCTATAGGCATGCGGCACAGAAGGCGTTCTCCCGGACAAGAAGAGACACCCAACGCAATGAAGAAGGCATTAAACATCGGACGGCGCGATTTCCTGCGCGGGACTGCGGCGGCGGCGGCGGCCGGCGCGGCATGGATGGCCGCGCGCCCCAGCACCGAAGCCACGGTTTGGCAGATTGATCCGGCCAAATGCCTGCAATGCGGCCTGTGCGCCACCAACTGCGTGCAAAACCCTTCCGCCGTGAAATGCGTGCATTCCTTTCAGATTTGCGGCTATTGCGATCTGTGCAGCGGCTACCTTCAGCCCGGCGCCAAGAGGCGCGGCAGCGGCGCGGAAAATGAACTCTGCCCCACCGGCGCGTTGAAACGGACCTTTGTCGAGGAGCCGTTTTATCAGTACACCATTGACGAGGAATTGTGCGTGGGATGCGGCAAATGCGTGAAGGGCTGCGGCGTTTTCGGCAACGGCTCCCTGTATTTGCAGGTCAAACACGACCTCTGCGCGGGATGCAACGAGTGTTCCATTGCGCGCAAGTGCCCCGCGAACGCCTTCCGGCGCATCCCCGCGGGCACGGGCTACCTGTTAAAGACCAATACCCCCGGCGGCAAGGAAAAGAAATGAAGATCAAGCTTGCCGCCGTGGCCGCGATGCTCGCGTGTTTGTGGGCGGTGCAGGCCGTTTCGGAGTTCCGTTTCCCCATGCCTGAATTCGAGTCGGGCTACCAGTATCCGCGGATGAATCTCCCGCCCGTGAACACCACCCCGCCCATGCTGGACGTTTCCCTGCTCCTGGCCGGGCTGGGGCTCACGGCATGGGCCGTGCTCAAGCTGCGATCACGCCGGATGGTCTTTCTGATCGCGCTGCTTTCCGTGGTCTATTTCGGTTTCTACCGCAAAGGGTGCGTCTGCGCCGTGGGCTCCCTGCAAAATATTCTGGCGGCGTTCCTCACCCCGGGTTTTTCCGTTCCGCTGATCGTGTCCGCGTTTTTTCTGATCCCCCTGGTGTTTACCCTGTATTTCGGGCGGGCCTTCTGCGCGGCGGTCTGCCCGTTGGGCGCGGTCCAGGAAATGTGCGCGGTGTATCCCATTCAACTTTCCCATCCCCTCCAAAGCATGCTGGGGCTGTTCGCCTACGCGTATCTCGGTTTGACCGTTCTGTCCATCTATATGGGGACGGGGTTCCTCATTTGCCGTTATGATCCGTTTGTGGGGTTCTTTCGGCGGGGGGCGAGTTTCAACATGTTTCTGGCGGGCGGCCTGCTCCTGATCATCGGCGTGTTTGTAGCGCGGCCTTATTGCCGTTTCTTGTGTCCCTACGGCGTACTCCTTCGCTGGGCCGCCCGATTCTCAAAATGGCATGCCGCCATCACACCCGGCGAATGCGTTCAATGCCGTTTGTGTGAAAAGTCCTGCCCCTATGGCGCCATCATGGTCCCCACGCCGGAAAGCCGCCCGCTGGACCGCCTCACCGGCGCCCGGCGTTTTGGGCGCCTGTTGCTGGCGGTCC
>CAYXPO010000306.1:0-6185 GCA_964466925.1 uncultured Nitrospirales bacterium | reverse complement strand
GCAATTGACCGCCAACTTGGACATTCGCAATCCAAATCTGACCGGCGGTCACCGCGCTGAACACGCTGTCAGGAATGGCATTGTTGTCGTTGTCCAAGGTGCCCACCACTTCCTCCAGGGTGAGCCGCACCGGATTGGTGACGGCGCTGTTGGCCGCCTGATACGCCAGCGTGATGGCCTTTTGGTTCTGCACCGCATTGACCAGCGAATAAACCGCCAAGGTCTGGCGGGTGTTCGCCACGCGGGTGATGAACGGACTGACATCCACTCCGCTGAGCCATGGGGCGGTCACCGCGCCGGTTACCGCAAGCGAAGTGGCCTGCCGGTCCCCCGTCCATTCGCCGGCGCATTCATTGAGCGACACGAAGGAGTCGGGGTTGCCATCCACGTTCGCCACAAAGGTGACTTCCGCGCCCGCCGCGCCAGTGCCGGTGACGTTGGCCTGGACCGGTACGGGGATTTGCGGGATTTGCGCGTTGTCAATGGGGGTTTTAACCCACACGCCTTCCACCCGCGAACTGAGGGTGACTTGGAGCGCACACTGCGCGCCGAGGATCATGTCAAGCAGATCAACGACTTCAATCCGCTTGCCCGATACCGCGGCACCGGTGTTCTCCGAGTCGTGCGACGGCACAAAGCCGATGACGAATGCAAGCACCATCATCACGCTTACGAGCGACGCCAATACAAGTTTTTTCCGAGTCCCCATACCTTTCTCCTTTACACCGTTGTTCTTGAAACACCCTTTACTGACACAAGCTTCTCCGCCCATATCAGCCTACACTTTGTTTCTCTCAGTTGCATACATTACATGAAGAATGCACGACAGATTCATGCCCCGTCACAAAAAGGCTTTTCTCCACATACACTCTTCGGTTAGCCAATCCATTATAAAAGACTCTATCCCTGTTGTCAACACTTTATCCAACTTTTTTTCCAAATAAAAAAAGCCCCTCCGCCACCGCCTTTTGGCTGTGTTTTTCACGATTTTTCACCTGAAAAAACGCCAAACTTCTTGTGCCGACAAACAATATCCAGTCTCTTCAACTGCACCGCATCTTGTGTTTCTGCCTCACAAGGCACCCTCATCGTAGCACAATGCCCCTCATTCTTCAAGTGTTTTCTCTTGTCTATTGGATTCAATTTCATTGTTTCCCCCGCCGGTTTCCCCCTCCGCTTTCCGGGCGGCCCGCCCTATCGCGCATCCCGCGGCCACCGCGAAAACCACGAAGCCCAGCGCCACAAGCTGGGAAGCGGTCAGCCCGAGCGCCGGATGCGCGCTGTCGCCCCGGAAAAACTCCACCACGAAACGCAAAATCCCATATAAGCCCAAGTACAATAGCACAATAGCGCCCGTGGCATGGTTGCGATTGTAGCAATGCCGGAGAAGCAGAAAGATCACGGCAAGCCCCAAGGCGCAATACAATTGCGTGGGATGGACGGGCAAGGATTCCGGGGTTCCGGGCTTGATCAAACCGTCCTTGAGTTGCTGGCCATAGGCCCCCCAGGAGGCTTTTGGGTAGTGCACGCCCCACGGCATATGCGTAGGCTCTCCCCAGCAGCATCCATTGAGAAAGCAGCCAATCCGGCCAATCGCATGGCCGAGGGCGATATAGGGGGCGGTCAGGTCCGCCACTTCGATAACCGGAGCATGCTTGGATTTCACATAGAGCGCCCCTCCCAAAATCCCGCCCAATAGTCCGCCATAAAACACCAGCCCGCCCTGCCAAAAAAAGACGGCCCGGTAGAAATGCCAAATCGTATCATATTGGATAATCCAGTAGAGCCGCGCGCCAACCAGTGCGCCCACATAGACCCACAACCCGCCCATCGGCGTAATGGGGTGGGGGTTTTCAAGCGTGTAATTTTTGCGGACCGTGAGCAGGACCGCCACCAAAAACGCCATGGCCAGCATGAAGGTGTAGGCGTGAAACTCAAGGATTCCCAACGAAAACAACGTAGGCCGCATAGCAACTCCCAGATAGTATCCACACAAACAAAACGGAATTGTGACACAGCGCCCGCAGGCAAAGCCAGCCCTTTAGCGCCTTGCTTTGGTTCTCTCCATGCCCTGCCACAGGACCACACCGCAAAGGAGCACCGCCATCATGACCCAATCCCCCAAGGAATTCGACGCCACCCCCGCCTTTGTCAGGGAGGCTTTGGCGGTCCCTCGATAGCCCTCGGCGGCCGGGGTGCTGAAATCACTTTCACAGCCAAAGGCGTTTTGGGATTTCACCCAATAATAATAGCGCACAACGGAATAGACGGGAGAGCATGAGCATCCACCCGTGACCACCGGGGCTTGGGCCGACAAATCCTGAAACACCAAACCCGTTTGCCAGCCTGTTCCCAGCGGGCTGGCCGTCTCAGGATTTTCTTCCGTATTCCGGTAGACGCGGTACCGGGCATTTGCCTCCGTCACCGCGGACCACGACACCACCACGGCGTCCGTCTGCCCCTGTGAGGCCATCACCCCTCCCGGGGTTTCCGCGGGAGTGCACCCCACATGGACCCGCCCATCCACAAAGAGGACCGGAATGGATTCCAGCGCCGCGCCGGCCGCCGACGATTTGGCGGTTCCATGCGTTAATACCACGGCGGTTTCCGTGCTCCCGATACCGTCCAAGGCGATATATTCATTCTCTTGCGCCCCGCTCAAGACGCGGAAGGCGATGGTCGCGATGGGCCCATCCAGAATTTCATTCGAATTCTTTCCGACAATGGCGATGGCCATCACCCCTTCCGAATGGATTTCCGTCTCCACCAGTTTCCCGGCCGCATCAAGCGAGGCCTCCGGACGCACGGCGCTGCGCGACTTCACCACATTTCCCTGGTTGTCCACCACCGCTCCGTCCAAATCGTGCTTGATAAACTCGTAAAAATCCGTATACGGCTGGACTTTGGCGGAATCATATTTAATGAAAAGCACCAGCGCGGCGGGGGCCGTACCGCCGGAATTCACGGTCAATGAGATCTCGGCCGTACCGCCGATATTGGTGGTCCCTTCACCCAAGGTCAACGTCAGCGGGTCCACAGCCTGGGCCAACGGTGAAATCACCGCCCATAGCCCCGCCATCAGCATCCATTTCATTCGTGTCATGTCATGCCTGCTCTTTCCTGTTCCACCGCTACAAGTATCGCCAACCCTCCCCCCCGCCGTCAAGAATCCTTTCCGCGGCGCAAGGTCAACTTGTCACAATCCTCTAGAAACGTGTACGATCCAGGGTGATGATTCAAGTGACGTGTATACAATGCGGGCTGCGAATGTTGGTTCCCCCGACCGTGCAGGGCAAGACAGGCGCGTGTTTCAATTGCGGAGCACCCGTCAAAGTGCCGGCGTCCGCCAATGGCATCCGCCGGGATTTGTCCTATCAGCGGGGGGAGCGAATTTCCGATCGTTACATTTTTGAAGAAAAGATTGGGCAAGGGGGTATGGGGGTGGTGTACCGGGCCGTGGATACGCTGGTGGAGGAAACGGTGGCCCTCAAGTTCATGAACCCCAGCTATCTCCGCACGGAAAAGGGCCAGCAGCTCTTTATTCACGAAGCCCAGATTGCCCGGCGGTTGCGCCATGAAAACATTGTCGCCGTACACGATGTCAGTTGGACCACCGACGGCATCCTCTATCTCAGCATGGAATACGCGGACGGGCAGTCCCTGCGGTCTTTTCTGCGCAAACAGCGCACGGACCGGAAACTCATCCCCGTGCGCCTGGCCATTACATGCATCAAACAGGTGCTGGCGGCGCTTGAATTCGCCCACCGCATGGTGATTCACCGGGACATGAAACCGGAAAACATCATGCTCCTGCCGAGTGAACAGGTGAAAGTGCTCGACTTTGGGCTGGCCAAAGCCATCCACGAAGAACTGCTGGCCGGGGAAGAGCCCAAGCGGGTGGTGGGTACTCTGCCCTATGCCGCCCCGGAGCAAAAGAAGAAACAGCCCATTGACCTGCGCGCGGATATCTACGCTGTGGGGCTGATTTTCCATGAATTGCTCACGTTGCGCACCCCGCTCGACGAACCCGTCACCGTGCTCCAGGCGCGCAACGATGTGGCCCCTTCCGTGCTGGCGGTGCTCGACAAAGCGTTAAAAGAGGAAAAGGAACAACGCTGGTCCAGCGCGGGCGAATTCCGCACGGCCCTCGAAACCGCCTATGAAGAGTCCTACCGGAAAACCATCGCCACCTTCCATGTGAATAAACACGTGGAACCGGTTTCCACGGAGGGCATGGTCTTCTTTGAAGGAGGCAACTTCCTCATGGGCAACAATGAAATCCGCGAGGAAGCCCCCGAGGAAGAGGTCCACGTGGAACCCTTCTGGATGGACATCTACCCGGTCACGGTCGAACAGTACCGGAAATACATCGAGGCCACGGGGGCGCCCGACCCGCGGTTCTGGCGGGACCCGCAGTGCAACGGCCCCAATCAGCCGGTGGTCGGCATTTCCTGGAAGGAAGCGCTTGATTACGCGCATTGGGCCGGGAAAATGCTCCCGACGGAAACACAATGGGAATTTGCGGCGCGGGGCCGCCAAAACCGGAAGTTCCCTTGGGGAACCCTGCCGCCGGACAGCACCCGCGCCAATTATGCGGAATACCTTGGGATGCCCTCGATAGTGACCATGCATGAAGACGGGCGGACGCCGGAAGGCATTTACGACCTCGCCGGCAATGTATTCGAGTGGACCCTGGACCCTTTCGTGCCGTATCCCGTGCAACGCTACAATCCCGAAGCGTCCGCCAATGCGCCACGGCGCACCGTGCGCGGCGGGTGCTGGAATTCCAGGTCCAATGAACTCTTGTGCACCTTCCGAAAAGGACTGTTCCCTGAAATCCGGGAGAACACGGTCGGATTCCGGTGCGTGATCCCCGCGAGCCGGGACCACGAATAAGACGCTATCAGCTATCAGCGGTCAGCGGTCAGCTTTTGTTATTTCGAGTTCGATGGTACGGGTCATTTTTTCACCCGGGGCGAGGGTGACGGGTTTTGCCCAAACTTCGCATTCCAGGACGTTGAGATAATCGGGATACGCATAAAGCCAGGTGTAATCCGTGTTCGCATCCTCGAAGCGTTCGGTGACTTGGAGGCCCTTGGAACCGGTGAGGGTCCATTCGCCGTTCGGGGCATTTTGATCAAGGTAATGCTCGCCTTCGCGAAGCCCGGCGATGATGGGTTTCATATCCCGTTGCACGGGTTGTCCGGCACGGTTGATGAACTGGACGCGGGTTTGGGCGAGTTCACCGAGATCAAGCGCGAGATGGCTCCGCAGTATTTGTTCCCTGGGTTTATCCGTGGTGTTCGTTATATCCACCGTGATGCGGAGTTTGGGCTGGTCCTCCACAAGCGCGAGGGTGCGGCGCACCAGCATGCCGCGCGGCGTTTTCACCTGCATCGCCACCGAGGTTGCCGTCTTTTCCACCGTTTGAAACTGCTCGAACAAGCCTTCCTGGCCCGCATCAAATTCCGTGCCAATGCGGGAGTGTTCACCGCCTTCAAAGGGATACGTTAAATACCGGACGGTGTTATGCGCCGTGGCGCACAGGCCGGAGGCGTTGTCCATCACCTTGAGGGCGCGTCCGCTGAAAAACGGCACGGCCTGCACGGTCAGGGCGGCATTGCGAATGGATTCGACGGGTACGGGGGCGTTAAGCACAAGGCCCAACAGCATGAGTTGGGCCGGATCGCCGGAGACTTCGCGCAGGGAACGGAAATCGTGCTGTTTCATCCGGTCCAAGAAGGTCATGATTTCGGGCAGTTGCGCGAGTTCGCCGTTGAAGGAAAGGCGGTCTTCCTGAAGGGTGAACCCGTTGCGCGGGAAAAAGCGGGCATAGGTGAGGGGCATGCGCGCGACGCGGACCCGTTCCAAAAGTTCCGGATCGTTTTTCACGGACTCTTCCGCCTGATCAAAGAGTTGCCCGGAACGCGTCATGACGTCATCGGTGAGATAGCCTTGGCCGGGATTGGTGTAGAGGTGCATGTGGATGTTGTCGTTTTGCACTTTATCGTGGAGCAGTGTGATGTATTGGTATACCGCATGCGCGGCGGGACCATAGTACCCGTCCAGAAATTCCCGGATAAGGGCTTCGGGGTCTTGATCCGGGTTGGCGAGGAGCTTCATGCCGTAGTAGGGGCGCAGCAGGCCAAATTCACCGCCCGCTTCGCCCATCCCCTGCAGGAACA
>CAYXPO010000305.1:0-6204 GCA_964466925.1 uncultured Nitrospirales bacterium | reverse complement strand
CTTATCGAACTGGGCCTCGATATTCAAGACGTCGTACAACCAACCACCCCTGAAATGGATATAGCGCGTTTGCAGGAGCGATTCGGAAACCGGCTTGTGTTCTGCGGCAGCATGTGCGTCCAAAGCCTCTTGCCGTTCGGCACGCGTGAAGACGTCGAACGTGAAACGCGCCGCCGGCTGGACCTTTTCCCGAAGGGCGGTCTTTTTCTTGGCCCCACCCACGCCGTACAAGTGGGCACCCCCATCGAAAACATACTTGCCATGTATCGAACCGCGGGCAGCCTCATGGACCCCATCGAACCGTGGGTGCGCAAGGCGGCCATGACCACCGGCGAACCCGAATTCGACCGTTTCAAACTGTTTTAACCGATTGGAAAGCGGCAGGAATGGATATGAACACGAGAAAGAAATGGTTGGCGGGATGCGGCACCCTGGCGCTGGCCTTAGCCGTTGCCTGTATGTTGCTGGCGGGATATGCGTGGAACAAAGCTCTTGGGCCTGAAGGGCAGTATTTCGATTCGGCGGGAGTGCGAATACATTACACGGACGAGGGGCAAGGCACGCCCGTGCTCCTCGTGCATGGATATGCGAACCCCGCCAATCTGCAATGGCGGAGATCCGGCAGAATCGCGGCCCTGTCAAAACACTATCGCGTGATTGCCCTCGACAACCGGGGGCACGGACGGAGCGGAAAGCCGCATGATCCCAGCCAATACGGCATCCAAATGGTGGAAGACCTGGTGCGGTTGTTGGACCACCTCAAGATAGAAAAGGCGCATGTGGTGGGTTATTCCATGGGAGGGTTTATGACCCTCAAACTGGTGGCCATGCACCCGGAACGGCTGCTGAGCGCCGCGGCCTGCGGAGCGGGTTGGGAACAAGCCACCCAAGAGAACCGGGACTTTGCCGAGGCCGTAGCGCAGTCCGTCGAGAAAGGGGACCCCGGTCCGCTCCTCAAACGGCTGGGTATCGCGGACAGGCCGCTTGCTTGGTGGGAAAAACTTGGCGTCAAGGTCTCCCTAACCTATCTCAACGACCCGCAGGCCTTGGCCGCGGTGGCGCGGGGATCGCAGCAAATGACCGTGACGGAAGACGAACTGCGTTCAAACAAAGTGCCCACGTTGACCATCATCGGCGGCGAAGACGGGCTTTTGCCGGATGCCAAGGCGCTTGCGGCGCACATGGCAAACCATGAACTTCTCGTTCTTGAGGGCAGGAATCATATAAACACGGATGTGTCCGACGCCTTTCTGGAGGCGCTACAGGCTTTTCTGGCCAAGCACACGCCCGTTCCTGAGAAATAACAATCCCGCGCGCACAACACAAGGCCGGGGGCTTGTTGTAAGGTGCTAATAGGGCCATGGCGCGCCAAACCCGCCGTGATCGAACAAATCCATGCCGTTCCGAAGGGGATTCCACTATTCGGCCCGGATTTGAATCTTCCCCACTTTGTATCTCCGATGCCCGTCATGGTCCGGAAGCGGGAGCGCGATCTTCGGGGTGCCGTCGCGCTGCCCAACGGAAACGAAGACGTCAAAGGTCCCCGCAGGCATGTTTGGCGCAAAGCCGTGAACCGACTCGACAGATTTGACAGCGGCCTCATTGGGCGGACCGGTCGGGAGGATGCGCACGTCGAATTGTTCGTTCACAAATACCGCGGCGATACCGCCTTTTGCGTCTTTTAATGTAAACGCAACGTATCCGCCGGGGTAGCACGGCGCCACGCCCGCGTTGGCCCAGACGGAAGAAAACCGCAGGCGTTCAGATAGCTTCACGCTTGCGGGCCAAGACGCCTCGCGGCATTGAATCCGGTAGCCCAGCCGCAAATTGACCTGGTCGATCAATTCGCGTTCTTTTTCCAGAAATTCGCGCGGGAACCAATGGATGGTGAGGTAACTCGCGTGGTACTCCTCGATGGCGCGCAGGAGAATGTCGCGTTTCCATGCACCGCGATCAACGGACGGTTGATAGTGTTCGTGTTCGAGGATCACCGGAAACTTCGGCCAGAATGCCTGCGCCATCTCCGCATGGAAATAGGAGTTTGGCGGGGGTTGCACGAGGATGCTGTCGTCGCGCAGGGTCATGCCTTTCTCCAGGGCATACTGAATAGTGCCGTCGCCCTGAAAACTGAAGTCGTCGTTGGCGGCCACCAATGTCTTGTGAAAAAGCCGCGCATACAGGTCAATGTGCTTCTTGACGGTTTCCTCCGGATACTGCTTCCGCGTGCTCGCAAACGTGTGCCCCTCGCCCCACACGCCGAAGGAACCAACGTCAACGAACGCGACGTTTGGGTTTCCGTCGTAGCGCGCCGCGGCCGCAGCCACAAACTGTTCATGCTTGGCAAGGAACACGGGATCGTCGTAATCCGGTTCCCAAAACGGTCCGTTCTCATCAACGCCTTTGCCCACGGTGAAGTTGTACCCCTTCGCCCCCGCGTCTTCCACCCATTTCGGCGTGGCATACCGCATCCACGATTCGGACACGGTGAAGCGAAACGCGACTTGCAGTCCCTTGTCGATCCAACGTTGCGCCGGAGCATCCACAACCGACCAATCGTACTGCCCCTCCACCGGCTCGATGTAGGCCCACGGAAGCCGCAGATAGATGCACCCGAGACCTGGGAAGTCATCGAGCGTATCCGAAGCCTCCAACTTCGACCCATAATTTGACAAGTAATCCGAGTAGAAGTTGAGCTTCCAGCCCATTTGCGGATTGACGAGCGCCTGTCCGGTATCGCTCAGTGGCACCGTGACGCGTTCTTCCGCCAGCGCCGCCGACGCGGTACAGACCATGACCACCGCAAGAACATTCCACATAGTTGCATTCTCCAAAATGTAGCAAGATTAACACCTACAGAAGTTAACGGATTTGTCACCTTGCACACAAGTACTCCACAATGTGCGTGGTTTTTGAAACGGCACCACACATTGACGGATAGTATCCATCATGAAAAGTTACGGGAAGCACGCATGGATGGAAGAATATTCACACACCCCATGTATTCTTCCCGCCATGGACAAGATAGGACTGCTGTATTTTTGGACAAGGAGTTTTTTGTTATGCACCGGTGTTTTTTCGTCCCCATGCTCCTTTGGGCGGGATGGGTGTGCGCCACTCCAAGCGAGGGCATTTGGGACGCCCTGCTGGATTCCCCCCCCTCGCTTCATTCAAACAAGACACGGGATGCGGCGCTTGGCGCGCTGGACAAATGGCTGGAGCAACCCAATTCCGAGCTTTCACCGGACTGCGTGGCCTATTACCGGCGGGCCGTGGATCGCGTCCTTCATTTGCTGCAAACGGAAAAACCCAAAAAGAACATCCGTGTGTTCCAACTCTATTCAAGTTCGGTGATTGTCCAAACGCGGTCGTGCGTATTCGCAATTGACCTGGATCAGGGTCCCAACGAGGACCTGAACCAAACGCCGGAGGAAGAAGGGGTGGCCTTCCGCATGACCGATGCGCAAGTGGGGGCGTTGGCGGATTGCATTGATTACGCCTTTTACACCCATGAACACGGTGACCACATAGACTATGAAATTTCCCGGGCCTTGCTCGCGCGCGGGAAAACCCTCATCGCCCCTGAAAGCACGAAAAAGGTTTGGGCGGGCAATGCATGGGCCGGGAAAATCGTGACGCCGCCGCAGACATTGGGGAAGGGAACCCGCATCGGGAATCTGGTGGTTGACGTCCTTTGGGATCATCAATGGAACAACGACGGCCACAGTTCCGGGACACCGTGCAACGCGTATGTTATCACGACGCCGGAAGGCATTACCGTGGCAACGAAGGGCGACATCAACTGCGCCCTCCGGCTCTACGGATGGCTGCACGTACTGCACGAGAAGGGGCGCAAAACAGACCTCGTGGTGGGCAGTCCCATCTACTGGCATGGCGTCACCCTGATACGCGAAATTGACGCCCTGCTCAAACCTGTCTGGTTGCCCGGACACAATTGGGATTTCGGTCAACGCAAGGCCGGTGAACCCCGCGGGCATGTCTCCACCTTCACGTCCTCGCAAGCCCTTCTCCGCGCCAACTGTTAAAAGGGCCGTGTCAGCGTGCTTTCCTGGGGTGAATATCTGGAGAAGTAATCATGGAACAGGTTTTTACACAATGCGGGCAACCGTGCCGCAGGCCATTGTCCAGCCACAGCAAACAACAGGAGAAGAAAAAATGAAAACAAAACCCATGATATACGGAAGCATCGTCATGTTAATGATGGTATTGTGCGGGGGGACGGCCTCCGGGGAGGAATCCGCGGCTTCCAAGGCGCTTCAGGGATTGCCCCTGCTCTACGAGTCAAACTTTGCGGCGGACACGGCCCTGTGGACGCCCACGGATGCCAATGCGTGGAAAGTAACCGAGGAAGACGGCGTGCAGGTCTACTCGTTGTGCGGCGCAAGCAACTACGAACCCAAAGTGCGTTCGCCGAAAAACATCGCGCTGCTCAACGGCCCCGAAGTGACCGATTTCATTCTGGAAGTGAAAATCAAACAGACCGGGCGCGAATATGGCCATCGGGATGGATGCGTGTTCTTCGGATATGTGGACCCGTCGCACTTCTATTACGCCCATATCGCCACCAAGGCGGATGAACATGCCAACTCCATTTTCCTGGTGAACGATGCGCCGCGCGTCTCCATCGCCAAGGAACGGACCGGCGGCACTGATTGGGGTACAACGTATCATACCGTCCGAATCGAACGGAGAACCGAAACCGGCGTGATTAAGGTGTTTTTCGACAACATGGACAAGCCCGTCATGATGGCCGAAGACAAGACTTTTCTTTCCGGGAAAATAGGCCTCGGCTCATTCGACGATACCGCCAATTTCAAAGAAGTCCGGTTGTGGGGGAAAAAGAAGTAGAAACGACGGCCCCGGGAAAACCATGAGGACCAAGGGGCGCTGCGGGTTTATGTCCGCTACTTCCGGCTGGTCAGCACCTGCGCCGTATCGGGCCGGTCCAGCCGGTACGTGTAGTCGGGCCACAAGGGGCAATTCAGGTCGGTCCACGTCTTTATGGCCTGCATCTCGTCGCGTGCCAGGACCACCTTCTCGTGGTTTTTATCCTTCATGACCTCCCACAACTTGCTTTGGAGGGTTCCAAAAGAAAGCGGTTCGGCCTTAAACGGCCGTATGCCCCACGTGTAATCGAAATAATGAACATAGCCGCCCTCGATGAGCGATCGGTACGAGGCCGGAATCCGTTCCTTGTCGAGTTTGCCGCGCAGATCAGGGCGCGCCCCCCCCCATCTCCCATCGTGGCAACTGACACATTGCCGGTCCAACACCGGTTGAACCACTTTTTCGTAGGAAAAGGGCGCCGCGCCCCAAGGCGGCGGTTCGAGACGGGCGGGCGGCCGCCGCAGGGCCTGCCGCAAACCGGCGGCGGGCGAAGTGGTCTGCCGGCTTTCATGGCAGCCGATGCAACCGCGCGTCTCGCCCGGCTGCAATTGAACAACGCTCCGCATCCGCTGGATTTCATTGTAGTCTTCGTCAAGCAATTGGAAATAAAGCTGCCGCCCCGCGGGCGCCAGGAAATTCGCCGATCCATCCTCCGCCACGGGCGCGGTGCCATACGATCGTTTGGCCTCATACGTGGGCCAAGCCGGATCATCGGTCACCCGGTAGAGGCCTTCTCCCACGGCTTCTATTTTTTTGGGCCAGTCGTGATTCGTTCTTATGGGGGCCAGCAACGCGTTGGTGGTGCGGGTGAGGTAACTGGTGGGATGCCCTTTCACAAGATGGGTCGGCGAGGCATAGAAATCCTGAAAAGGCGGATGGTCTTTTTGGCATTCGCCATTGGCGAGATGGGCCAGATCAGCGGGCACTTCCTCGGCTACCCGGATGTATTTGACGCGCCCGCGCGCCACCGCCGGACCCAAGCCAAGGTAAACATCTTGAATGGTAAAACGCCCCAGTTGCTCCTTGGCAAGCTCCGGTTCAATCGAGCTTGCAAGCACCGGCGGGCGCGGACGCGGGCACAACGGTCTTGGGCCCGTGCTGCTGATTTGGGGATCAATATAGAGCAATTCCCGGTTGCCATACCGGTCAATGACGTACAGGCCCCAATTGTGGTGATTGTCCGGATTGTGGCTGACCAGGAAATAATCGCTCGAAATGGGATAGGGGTCGCGGAATGTGTCAAAATAGCTGCGGTCCATCTGATAGCACGGATGCGTGTCCGGCGTAATGTTGGTGATG
>CAYXPO010000304.1:0-6221 GCA_964466925.1 uncultured Nitrospirales bacterium | reverse complement strand
TGTTAACACGCTCTTCCGCTATGGCACGCAAGGCCACGATAGGCAACCTTTCTTTTACATTTGGTTATTCACATATGAACAACAGTATAGCATAGGTTCTGCAAAACAGTACCAGAATTCCTATGGGTAAGCAGTTTATCCATTTTTAACTTCCATGTCAATCATTATCTCGAACCGGAAGGATTTTGGCACCTCGTGCAATAGTTGTTCACTCTTGACCACTTTTTTAGGCAGAAAAATCGAACGCACAAAAGGGCAACATAGAAGCAACCCCATTGCTGACAATGGATTAGGGGATATGAAAAACTTGGCATGAATCGTGCTTTCGCGAAGAGCAACGTTATACATAGGCTCGAATACGTTGGGCAGTGTCAGAAAGCAACTCCTCAGAAAGGACGTGATGCCGTGAAATCTGTATGTATCAGAGGCGTAAGGGTGTTCTTGTTAGCCGCAAGCATCGGTGTGTTGTATTCCAATCCTGTATCCGCTTCCGTAATTTTCACCGGAACTGGAAGCGGCGCGCAAAGCGGTCTTTCCGCTGAAGCCATATTTGATCTCAGCCCCGAGGGTAACCTGCTGGTAACCCTGACCAATACTTCGGCAATGGATGTCTCGGACCCGGCCCAAGTACTGACAGGGGTGTTTTTCTCCGTCGAAGGCAATTATACGTTAACCCCTCTAAGCGCGGTGCTCGCGGAGGGCAGCACGGTATTCTTCCCCCCCTCGAAGGACGCCTTTGGCAACCCCCTCAGCGGAGGAACGTATGCCGGCGGCGATGTGGCCTCTGAATGGGCCTATGCCGTCGGATTGAACGGACCGCGCCACAGCACACAAGGCATTAGCAGTTCTGGCTTGGGGCTTTTTGGGCCCGGGGACCGTTTTGACGCCACCGGTAATCTGCAAGGCCCCGCAGACCCGGATGGCCTTCAATACGGGATTACCTCCGCTGGAGACAATCCTGCAACGGGCAACAACCCGGTGACCGGCAGATACGCGTTGATACACAATTCCGTGCTGTTTTCCTTCGGAGTTCCCACGGGTTTTGATCTCGAAGACATTTATAATGTCAGTTTCCAATACGGGACAAGCCTGGGCGAACCCAATGTGCCGGGCGACAAAGTAGTTCCCGAACCGTCCACCCTGGCCCTTGCCGGCCTCGGGGCAATCTGCCTTGGATTCCGTAAACGTTCTCAGTTTTTTGGCCGAAAACCAAAAGTCTGATCCTTGTCAATACGGGCAAGGGGCTGTCTCCCCTTGCCTGTATTGATGTTTTTCAAGACCGGGGCAATGGGGGAAGGGCATATCCGTTCCTTGAAAGGCACTCGCCACAGTGTTGTCAAAATTGACAAACATATAACTGACAAAACGGCCCGGTCACGCACAATCCATCCAGGACTATCCGCCCACGGCTTCCTGATTCCAGCATAACCCATTGCAAATACGGCGTTTATGCAACTTTGAGCAGGAGGATGAAAAGGCTGGTATGTATCTTGCTCTCCTAATCAACGAAAAGAGTGTAATCCGATGAGAAAAGGGTAAGGTAATGTCAACGGAATATCACAGCCAGCGGGCGCGGCACCGGAATCTTGAGTTCCTGACGGACCAAGAAATCGCGGTAATGGAGTCCCCGGCGGGGACGCCGGCATGCCAGTTGCGCCTTGTGGTCAAACCGGAAGCCTTTCAAACCACCGCTTGCGAAACACAGAAAGCGTCCGCCGAAACCCCGTACGCCTATCGTCCCGGATGGTATGACGTGGCCGTCAAGCGCGGGCTGGATTTTATGGCGGCCTTGATTCTTCTGGCGATCCTCTTGCCGGTGCTGGCGGCAACCACCTTGGTGCTTTTTGTACGCAAAGGGAAGGTGTTCGAGAAAACCACCAAGCTTGGCCGTCACTGCAAGGCGTTTACGGAATACGCCTTCGCAATGAAATCCGGCCGGCTTCGGGATTTGCCGGTGCTGTTCAACATTCTCAAAGGGGATATGTCCTTTGTGGGCCCGCGCGCGGGAACAATGGAAGAATTCTGCCCGGAATGCTGCGCGTCGCTGCGGCAGGATCCGCGCCACGGGTTCTGGCGCCACCCGCTGAAGAATGTGCGCATGCTGCAGCGTCCCGTTTCAGGCTCAGGGCTGCATGGAACACTGACGCCGCGGGAACACGCCGCGCGTTTGCGCAATCACGTGCGCCCGGGGCTGATCTCGGAATTCTGGGTGTTGCAGAAGGTCAATCAGGCCTATGACCCGGAAACCCGGATTGACGCGGAATACGTGCAGAACATCAGTTTTCAAACGGACCTGAGTTTGCTGCTTCGGGCGCTGCCCGCGATAGTGTGTCATTTTGTATTCGGTCCGGAAGAAGAATCACGGCGCCGGATGCAGGACCGCATCCGTATTTTGGACATCACGATGGACAACATCACGATGCAGGACGCGATTGGCCGGATCATGGGCTATGTGAACCAGGGGCATCCGCGCCATGTCTGCTTCGTGAATCCGCAGTATGCGAATGTCGCGTACACCCACGATGCGTACAAGGCCGTGTTGCAGTCGGCGGATTTGGTGCTGGCGGATGGCATCGGCATGAAAATCGCCGGGAAAATGCTGCGCCGTGAAATTAAAGAGAACGTCAACGGCACCGACCTGTTCCCGAGGCTGTGCCAGGCGATGGCCGAAGGCGCCCGCCGCCTGTACTTGCTGGGGGCGGCCCCCGGCGTGGCAGAGGCGGTTCGCGCGTGGGTGGAAAAGAATCATCCCGGAGTGAAGGTCACGGGATGCCATGACGGTTATTTCACGGCGGAGGAAGAACCGGCGATTATACGGGAGATTGCCCAGTCGGGCGCAGACGTACTGCTGGTGGCGATGGGGGTGCCGAATCAGGAACTTTGGATCAAACGGAATTTGCCGGCGCTGGGTGTGAAGGTGGCCATCGGGGTCGGCGGGCTTTTCGACTTCTATTCCGGCCGCATTCCCCGCGCGCCGATGTGGGTCCGTGAAATCGGCATGGAATGGTTCTACCGGTTTTCCCAGGAGCCGTCGCGCTTGTGGAAACGCTACTTTGTCGGCAACAACCTGTTTCTTTTCCGGGTGTTGATGGCCCGGCTGCGGGAAAAAGACCAGCCCCTCCAGCCGGTGATTGTTCCGCGAAACTAAGGAAACTCGCCGATCCTCCTCCATTCTCCTCCATTCCTTGCGCTGTGTGGGCGCCGTGTCATGAAGGAGTGGGAGCCGCCTCGGTGCCTGCAACGGAAAATCAGGGTGGCCTTCCGGCCATGAACCGGGATACAGGTGCGCGGTACGCCCGCCGCAAACTATAATACGCCTTCCGGTATGGTGGTGCGGGCGGGACCATGGAGAAAATCCCGGGAGATGCCCCTGGGGAAAAACGGCAAGGAAGGCCCGGCGATGGCGACAGGCGCTTCAGGCAACACCTGGAAGGCCCCGATAAAAACAATCCTGGTGGATGGTCTCTTGCTGTCTCTGGCCGGAGTGGTGGCGTATGTCAGCGTGGTCTATCTTTGTCACCAGGGGCTTCAAGTGCGCGGGGTGTGGCGCCATGCCACAGTGCCTTCCGTCATGTACGCCTTGGGGCTTGGTTACCATAACTGCGACAAAGAGAAAATTCCCGCCCTGAATGATTTCATTGGCCGCCGTGTGGATCGGCTGGACTACAACGCCATGCCCGCAACCGTCCCAACCGTGCCGCTGGATTATTACCAATGGCGCTGGAACGGTCTCCTGATGTTTGTGGGGGTTTATTGGCGTTTAGCCGGCATTGCCTGGGACAATCTTCCGCCGCTTTTTGGCGCGGTAGCGGCCGGGATTGCCATGATGGTCTATCTGTTTTTTCGTATCACGTTAAACCGCCTGGCGGCGGTTGTGGGCTGCGCCCTGTGGTTATGCTCGCCCGTCCAACTTTTTGAGGCTTCCAATTTACGGGACTATTTCAAGGCGTTCTTCATTATCGGCGGGGTGGCGGTATTGGGCGTCGTGGTCCGGCATGCGCTTAAGCCCTGGGTATTATATGGGATAGCCCTCTTCATGGGTATTTTCATCTCGGTGGGCATGCGGTTTCGGGATGATGTCATCATGATGCTTCCGTTTGCTCTGTTGATGATTGCCTGTTTTCCCGAAGGCGCTCTCAAGGCAACCTGGCAAAGGCGCATCCTGGCGTGTGCCGTTTTGCTTCTGGCATTCCTGGGCACGAGCTGGTCTTATTTGCAGTCCTTGCACCGGGAAGGCAATCATTCTCCTCAGAATATCAGCATGGGTTTCACACAGGAGTATGAGCAACGTCTCGGCTTGGGCGGTGTCCCCTATGATCTCGGCCCAGTGTGGAACGATGCACTGACCTTTTCAACCATTAACAGTTATGGTCAGCGCGCCAAGGGCCTCCACGCGCCGTACTATGAACCTTCCGCCGCGTATGATGCCATGGGGAGGGCATTCCTGCTGGATGTGGTGCGCACGTTTCCCGCCGACCGGTTGAGGTTTGCCTATGCGTCCGTCCGTCAGAATCTGAATGAAATGCCCTTCTGGCAGCAGGGCATGTATGTGGACCATCCAACGATCATGATACCGCCCATTCTTACGCTGCACGAGTGGCGCTGGCGTGTCCTGGGGTGGATTCAAGGCTGGGGGGTGCTCATCGCCTTATTCGCGATACTGGCGTTGTCCGCCTGGAATCTCCGGCTCGGGTTGGCGGCCATGGTGTTCGTTTTATATATCGGCGGATATTCCGCCCTTCAATACGATGTCCGGCACGCCTTCCACACGGAAATTCTCCTGTGGTGGACTCTTCTGCTTCTGATCACGCTGGGCGTCTCCGCATATAGGGCAATACGGAAAACAGGCATGCCGCCATGGCGGCCCATGCTGTTGCGTTCCGCTATCACCGGAGTGATCCTGGTGCTGGGCTTGGGGATTCCGTTGGTGCTTGCGCAGGCATGGCAACACCGAACCGTGGGCATGCTCTACGCGCGGTTATTCAGCATTCCCTGGACGCCTGTGACAACGGCCGCGCAACCGTCAAAATCGGCGGAACGAATGCAGGGGTCCGTGTTACTGCCGGTGCCCGGGCTTGGGGAAGGGCCTTCGAGCAGCCGCCCAAAGGACTCGTTCACCGCTTGGAGCGATTATCTGGCCATTGAATTACAGGGAACCGGCGAGCGAATACCGGTGCGCCTCGAATATGAACGCAATATGAATTTTGCGGGGTTTTCCCGGGACTTTGTGCTCCCGGCGGGCACACACGGCGGGGCTGGATCAACGTTTCTTTTCACCCCGGTGTATACGGTTCAAAAACAAGGCAAGCCCATGTCCACCTTCCAGGGAATTGCGATCCGGCAGAAGGACGTACAGCACATCCGGGCCATCTACCGCACCAGTGATACCGGCCCGCTCAAACTTTGGCCCACCGTGTTCTTGGATGCGGCATGGCAGAAGGCGCCGCGGCACCTGACTTGGCAGAAACGTCCGCGGCTCTGGACGGAACGGCGGGCGCGGATACGTGAGGAAAACCTGATCGCGAACGGCGAATTTGCGTCTTGGTTCGAGGACGCCCGGCCTGCGGGTTTCCAATTGCCGCAGGAGTGCGCCGTGCTGCAAAAAATCCCTTCGGAGGCCGGGCCCGGGACCTTCGCCTGCAAGCAGGTTTGGAGCAAGGCGGATGCCGGACAATCCGTTGAAAAACAGTTTGGCGTGCGCCTGGGCCGGCTGAAATCGGACATGGTCTATGAATTGATGGTGACGGCGGATAACCGCACCGGCGAACCCATCCGGCTGACGGCCTGGCAAATTGGACGCACTGAAACGGGCGAGCCGATTCTCGAACGGCTCGCGTTCTCCGTGGCCACGCTCCGGCGCGCGCCGGGCCGGCAAGAATGCGGCGGGTATTTTCGAACCACCTGTGTCGAAGGCTTGGACGTGATCGTCACCGCCTGCTACAATGGCAAAAAGTTTCCCGCCGAAGTGGTGTGGGAACAATGGTCGGTTACACCCTTGCGTTGATCCCAAAGGCTCCGCCTTTTGCCCGGAACACCGGTTTCGGGGTACTGGGGCGCAAGATGAGTCGAACAGCACCCCTTGGCGAAGGTTGCCGGGTTCATGAACGCCGCGGCAAACCCTTCAGACCGCCCGCCGGGGGATGAACGCCCCGCCTTGGACGGCGGCGGCATGGAACACGCGCAGCCATGTTGAGTTTGCGGCTTGGAGACGTCACGGTACA
>CAYXPO010000303.1:0-6224 GCA_964466925.1 uncultured Nitrospirales bacterium | reverse complement strand
GCCAGCGCGGGGGAATACGCCAGCCGCCTGGCCCTGAACATTCTGGTGGAAACCTACTTCAAGAGCCCGCTGAAGCCCGCGCCCATCGCCTTGAAAGAGGCGGTGGAAAAAGCGAACGAACGCATCTTTGAGGAAGCCGACATCAATCCGCTGTTTTCCGGCATGGGCACCACTGTTTCCGGCATTGTGATACTCGGCGGATGGATGTACGTGGTGCAGGTGGGCGACAGCCGGGTGTATTTATGGCGGGAGCGCGCCGGCCTTCACCAGGTTACCCGCGACCATTCCCTGGTGGCGGAACAGGTCCGCAGCGGGATCATCAGCGAGGAAGAGGCGCGCAATCATTCCCTGAAAAATCTGATCACCCGCGCCGTGGGTATCAAAGACAAAGTGAAAGTGGATTTGTTCTCCGTCCGCATCAAGCCGGAAGACACCTTGCTCCTGTGTTCCGACGGCCTGAGCGGCTTGGTTGCCGACCCCTTTATTGCCGATATGCTGCAATTGGAGGAAATCAAGATCGCCGCGCACCGGTTAATCGAGAAGGCGCTGGACGGCGGGGGCACGGACAATATTACCGCCGTGATTGTACGCGTCTTGGAAATTAGCGGAAAAACCACTCTCCAGGAAGGCGCGGAGGAAGTGGTGATTGCGCGCAAGGGATTTTTCCGGCGCCTGTTCGGACGCTAGACGCCGGTATCGGGCAACCGGCCTCAATGACTGACAAGCGTGCCCAGTCCTTTTTGGGTGAAGATTTCCAGCAGCAGGCTGTGGGGCACCCTTCCGTCAATGATATGGGTTTTGCGGACGCCGTAATCCAGCGCCTTCAAGCAGGCTTCCACCTTGGGAATCATCCCGCCCGCGATGATGCCGCTGGTTTTCATCGAGGCAACGTCTTCGGACTTCAATTGATGAATCAGCGTTTCCGGATCATTCTTGTCCCGCAACAGCCCCGGCGTGTCGGTCAGAAACACGAGTTTCTCCGCTTGCAACGCCGCCGCGATCTCGCCGGCGGCCGTATCGGCGTTGACATTCCAGGTGCCGCCCTGCGGATCGGTGGCGATGGGCGCGATCACGGGAATCATGCCCGCCCCGCACAACACGTCAATTGCTTTGCACCGCACATTGACTATCGCGCCCACATGCCCGATGTCGCTTCCATCCTCTGTTTCCACCTTGCAGGCATGCAACAGGCGCCCGTCCTTGCCGCACAACCCCACGGCGTCCCCGCCCGCCTGATTGATCAGATTCACAATGTCTTTGTTGGTCGAACCCGCCAGCACCATCTCCACCACTTCCATCGTGGCATCATCGGTGACCCGCAGGCCCTGCGCATTGAATACCGATTTGATGTCCAGCTTTTTCAACATGCGGTTGATGGCGGGACCGCCCCCATGCACCACCACGGGGTTCATCCCCACGTATTTCATGAGCACAATGTCTTCCGCCGTGGTGCTCCGCAACGCGGGGTCCAGCATGGCGGCCCCGCCGTACTTGATTACAACGGTCTTTCCTTCAAATTCCCGGATGTACGGCAGCGCTTCCGTCAGCACCGCCGCTTTTTGTATCAATTGCTCCATGCGTGGTCTCCCTTGCCGGTTCAGGTACGGTAATCCGCATTGATGGTCACATAATCATGGCTGAGGTCGCTCGTCCAGAACTTGGCCCGGCCCGGGCCGCTCCCCACCGATACCCGGATCAGAATGTCCTTCTGCTGCATGTGCGCCGCCGCCGCCGATTCCTCGAACGCCGTGGGCAGGCCGTTATGAACCACTTCCACCGCGCCCAGCCAAATGCACAGCGTATCCGGATTGATGGCCACGCCGGAATACCCCGCCGCGCAGGCGATCCGGCCCCAATTGGGGTCCTGGCCAAAAAACGCGGTCTTGCACAACTGCGACGCGGCGATGCTCTTCGCGATGGTGGCCGCGTCCGCGTCCGATGGAGCGCCTTCCACCTGGATTTCCACAAACTTGGTCGCCCCTTCGCCGTCCCGCACCAACGCCTGCGCCATGTTCAGGCAGATTTCGTGCAGTGCCCGGGCAAACCCTGCAAAATTGTCCGTGCCGGACTTCAGCATCGGCACGCCTGATGCGCCGTTCGCCAGGCAGATCACGGTGTCATTGGTGCTCATGTCATTATCAACGCAAATGCAATTGAAGGTGGCGGCGGCGCATCCGCGCAACAATCCGTGCAGCACATCGGGGTCAATGGCGGCATCGGTGGTAATGATGCACAGCATCGTGGCCATGTTCGGCGCGATCATGCCCGCGCCTTTCGCAATCGCGCCCAACCGCACCGCCCCTCCGTCCATCGCCACCTCCACCGCCATTTCCTTGGGCACCGTGTCCGTCGTCATAATGGCGCGCGCCGCATCCGCGCCGCCGTCCGGCGACAGCGCCGCAAGGCTGGCATCCACACCCTTCAAAATGCGGTCCATGGGCAACGGCACACCGATCACGCCCGTACTCAATAGGCACACCTGCTCCGCGGGAATTTTCAGTCCCGCGCCAACGCGTTCCGCCGTGGCTTGGGCGTCACTCATGCCCCGGGAACCCGTGCAGGCGTTCGCGTTGCCGCTGTTTGCAAAGACCGCCCGCGCGGTTTTCCGCGCGCACACGCCCTGGGTCCACAATACCGGCGCGGCCTTCACGCGGTTGGTGGTGAACACCCCCGCCACCGCGCCGGGCCGGTCGCTCACGATTAACGCGCAATCCTGCTTGGTGGATTTCAGATTCTTGATATGCGCGGACACACCCGACGCTTGAAATCCCTTCGGGGCCGTAATTCCTCCGTCAATCTTCGTCATGGAGCCATTCCTGGAAAGTTGAGGCCGGTCCGCTCATCCAGGCCAAAGGCGACATTCAAACATTGCACGCCCATGCCCGCCGTGCCGCCGACCAGATTGTCAATCGCGCTTACAATAATCAGATTACCCGTGCGCCGGTCCCAACTCCACCCAATGTCGCAGAAATTCGAGCCGCGCACTTCGCTCAGGTCCGGGACCTGCCCTTCCGGCAGCACCCGTACGAACGGTTCGTTGTCATAACATTTATACAACGCCGCCACATCAATGCTCCGTGACGGACGCAAAATGGTCGTGCTGAGAATGCCCCGTGTATACGGACCGACATGCGGCGTGAACTGCACCTGCACCTTGTTGCCCAGTTCCTGCTCGATTTCCGGGACATGCTGATGAATCCCCAATTTATACGCCCGCACGTTCTCGTTCATGTTAGGGAAATGAAACACCTCCGCCAGCGCCCGGCCCGCGCCCGATACGCCCGAAATCGAATTCACCACCACCGGCACCTCCGGCACGGCGGCCTCCACCAACGGGCGCAACGCGGTAATGATCGAAATCGGGAAACACCCCGGCACCGCCACCAATTGCGCCGTCCTGATTTTGTCCCGGTAATACGGCACATGCCCGTACACCGCTTCCCGGACCAGTTCCGGATGCGTATACTCGGCCTTGTAATACTGCACATACAGCGCGGGGTCCTTGATACGGAAGTCAGACCCCAAATCCATCACACGAACCCCTGCGGCGCGCAATTGCGCCCCCAGCACCATGGATTTGGTGCCCGGCACCGCGATAAACGCCACATCGCATTTCTTTGCGATGGATTCCGGGTCAAACGATTCCAGCGTGAGATCATAGACCTTGCGGAACGCCGGCAATACCTCGCCCAAAGGCTTTCCCGCTTCCATTTCCACCGCCGCCGTCAACCGCGCCTCCGGATGCACCGACAACAGCCGCATGAACTCCCGTCCGCCGAAACCAATCGCGCCGACCATGCCTACACGTATCATGTCCAACCTCCTGAACGGGCCAACAACACGTTGCCCTTATATCTTATGCGTAATATGCAGACCCCACGGAATGTGATTGAAACGGATTATAGCCCCCGCCCCCCGAAGGTTCAAATTCGCCGGATTTATTCACAATTAAAAGACTCGCCGGGCAAGTCCATGTTTACCCCATTTCACTTGCCCAGCTTCTTGATCTGTACGTCGGGACATACTACACTAATGCGGCGCATATAAATGTGCCGGAATGGACGTACGAGGAAAAGAAAAGGCATGCCGCCCAAGTTTTTAATGAGGCGTGCGGTTAACGGGGAGACCTATGAGATGAAGAACACGGACAAGAAAACACGGACCCACACGGACCAACACGGACGAAGCAAACCGAAAAGTCCGGGGTCCGTGAGAGTCTGTGTCCGTCCGTGTTCGTGGCCAATGGCGCGCTTTCCCTGCTGAATCTCTGCATGTATCTTCTAGGCCAACAAATGAACGCGCAGGCCGAAGCGTTTGAAAAGGATGGTGGTTTCACTGAACGCATCTACCGCCACCGCACGGCGCGTCGCGCCAAAGAAACTCGCTGAATTAGTTGGTGAGATTCCTACCGTCCTGGGCAATACCCGTCTTCGGTGCCTATGCACTCATGATATCCGCCGGAGTTGAAGAATTGGATGAGCCGGAGCAATTCGGAGAGTCCGATAGTCCAATCCTGGGGGGTGTAGTCGCTGGAATGCGCCGTGCAGGAGGTGTCGCCGCCGGAGCCTGGAGCGTAGCCGTCTTCCGTGCCGGTTTGGCAATGAAATCCGCCGGAATTGAAGAACTGAATCACCCGCAACAACTCGGAGAGACTGATAAGGTTGTCCCCATTTTGATCCGCCGCGTGCGAGCCGGTCCCTCCCCCGCCTTCCTCCATCCCCTCGCCTTCCATTACCCCTTCGCCTTCTTCAGGTGTTCCTTCACCCTCGACAATACCTTCTGCTTCACCTTCACTGGACCCTTCACTTTCACCTTCTATCAATGCGATGTTGCCGTACCCGATATCGATGAGCGCGCCCAAGTCCACCGGCGCCCACTGACGGCGGGTGCTGCCGACAAGAATGGCCGCTTCCATTACCGCGCCGCCCACAATATTCCCGGTGTCCCAATGGGCCATACTGCTGCCGGGGTCCCAAGTGGAAGGTGCATAAATGGCGGGCGGCACCTCTTGCCCATAACGTGCATGCGCCATGGGGCCGCTGAAAACGATGTTGCGGCCGGTCAGGTCGGCCACATTCCCCTGAAACGCTGGAGGATTTCCTGAGAACAGCGCCAACATATCGGAACGCCGTGCGGCGAATTGATCCCATACGGAGTACGAATTGGGGGCAATCTGGCTTCCGCCAGCACTGTCGCACAGCGAAACCCATCCGAGGGAATGGGTGATTTCATGAAGCATAACGGAAAGAAAGTCCACCTGATTTTCGGCCGGACTGCCTGTATCAAGATACCAGTCGTAGCCAAAATCCACGGTGACATACACTTCTTCCGTATCCATATAGGGCTTGAGATGGTCTTTAAGGCGTTTCATGGCGCTCCCGGTCTGAAACCCCGGAGTCATGGAAAAATACGTGCCCGCCGAAGCCAGCGCGCCTGTGCCGTCTGTTTGCGATGCCTTCACCACGATGTCCAGCATGCCGCTCTCATTGAGTACGCCGGCCACATACTGAAGCACCTCTTTGAGACGCGCCCGTGCCTGGGCGCCTGTCGCCGCATCCGTATCAAATCCGACCCCGGTATTGCTCCGCGCATCCAAATAGAAGAGATTAAAGAGGATGCCGTTAAAGAGGGCCTGATCCTCCGGCAACCCGATGGGCAGGGTTTTCTCACGGTTGGTGTCCTGCACGATAAGTTCGTGGGAATCCGGTGCGAATCCAACAATCTTTTCCGCCGAGCCCCCCCCTTCGGGAAGAAAAAGCAACAGAAGGCAAAGGAAAGGGAGCATTCCGGTGGCCAAGTCCCTCGGGCAAGCGTACATTCTCATGAGTATCCTCCTCTGGTGAGGCGTTACAACCTGATCCCTATTCTACGGCATGCCCGTCCTAAAGGAAATGCTTTTTTCTGGTTTTCTTGCAAGCCCATTTACCGATATACTTGTTCCGTGGACGCATTCAGCGCGTTGGAACACGAAACGCCATTACAAGGATTTGCCTCAATGAACGTTGCACTGATCAGCATGGCCGTTATGCTTGCCGCGGCACCGATAACCTTTCCGGGAACCACTTGGGAGGAGCGCACACCGGAAGCGCTGGGCATGGATACGTCAAGGCTAAATCAACTGGAGCAATTGTTGGGCGCACGGGGCTGCGTGGTCAAAAACGGCTACATGGTGAAAACTTGGGGGGATCAGGCGCAAGTGTCCGACTGGGCCTCTTCCTCAAAAC
>CAYXPO010000302.1:0-6226 GCA_964466925.1 uncultured Nitrospirales bacterium | reverse complement strand
ATGATCTTGGCAAACCGTTGAGCGAAGAACTCCGCCAGCGCATACATGCCCTGGCAAGCACGCATCTCGCCTCGATGATTGACCAGAGTTTCGAGGAAATGCGCGTGGGATTGGCGCGGTACGTCATGGACGCCAGCAACAATGATCTCACGGTGTCCGCCTTTCGTGAGTCCATGATGGATTGTGTGGCGGCAATTGCAAGGGAGACTTCCGGCACGGCGGAAAGATAGAACATGGATTGCATGGATTTGCACGGATTGAAAGAAAGATTTTTAAGTGAAAAAAGCATTTCAGAATGCGGATAGCACGATGGAGTTTGCGTCATGGCCTTTTTTGACATCAACGCGGCGATAGGGCGGGTGCCCAATTCCCGGCTTGGTTTTGACAGCGCGGACGCCTTGATCGCGGAGATGGACCGGCTGGGCATCGCCGAAGCACTGGTGTATCACCGTTTGGCGGAAGACGCGGACATCATGAGGGGCAACGCGGCGTTGATGGAAGCGATCCGGGGCCGGGACCGGCTGCATCCCTGCTGGGTGATGGCGCCTGCCGCGCTGGGCGATTTACCGGGCGTGGAAGAGTGGGTGAAAGAAGCCGCGGACGCGGGAGTCGAAGCGGTGCGCATTTTCCCGCGCCACAGTCTTTACACGCTTTCGGACTGGTGCGTGGGCTCTCTATGCGCCACGCTGGAACGTCTGGAAATGCCGCTCCTTATTGATTACGGACCCCATATGTGGCCGGAACACATTATTTCATGGGAGGCGATAAAGGCGCTTTGTGATCAGTATCCCGCGTTGCCGATAATCGTGGCGGGTATCACGCCGGGCGAAACGCGGGACATCTGTGCACTGCTGCCGCATGTGAAAAATCTCTATTTGGAGTATCACGCGTTTTGCACCGCGAACGCCCTCGAACTCATGGCCGCGGCGGGATTCGGAGAAGCGATGCTCTTTGGAACGGGTCTTCCGCTGCGGGCGGGCGAATGCCCCTTGGAACAAACCCTGCGCGGCAGCCTTGAACCGGAAGACCTGTTGGATGTGAGCGGCAATAATGCCCGCCGTATTCTTTCCCTTCCAGACGACGACGCCCCCACGGAGGCCAAACTCTTCCCGCTGCCGCCGAAGGTGATTGACGCCCACGCGCATGTCGGCGCATGGGAGCGCACCTGCACGCCCGTCCGCACCATTGATGACATCATCGCCAGCATGGACTGGTGTCACATCGGCAAAATGGCGGTGTGCAGTTTTACCGCGATTCACGGCGAGACCCGGATGGGCAACCGCGAAACAGCCGAGGCCCTGCGGCAGGCGCCGGGCCGTCTGTACGGGTATGCCGTTATCAATCCGCACTATCCGGAAGATTCCGCCGATGAACTCCAATTCTGTTTTGACCAGGCACAAGGGTTTATCGGGCTCAAGCTGCACTGCGCCCTCCATGACGTTCAGGTGCATCATCCCGGCTATGCCTATGCATTGAGTTTTGCCAACGAACGCGGCCTGCCGGTCTTGGTCCATCGCGGCGGCGAGGACCAGTGGGACGAGGTGGCGGCGCGGTATCCGCGCGCCAACTTTATCATGGCGCATGCCTGTCTGTGGGATGGAGTTGATCCCAAAGGAAAGGACCTTTATGCGCGTGTGCGGAACACCCCCAATCTGCATGTGGACGTGGCGGGTTCCGCCTCCCATCGCGAGGCCCTCGCGCGATTAGTGGATTTGGTGGGCGCGGACAAGGTGTTGTTCGGCTCGGATTTCCCCATGTTCGATTTCGGGTTCGAGTTGGGCCGTGTCACCGGCAGCGGACTGGAGAGCACGGTCCAACAGGCCATTCTCCATGATAATGCGCAGCGATTGTTCGCCGGTTGCTGAAACACTCCCCGGCGATGGCTGGAATTATCCCTGTTTCGCCGCCACTATTTCTTCAACACCTCCGTCACCGGTTTCGCCGTCCATTGCTTGGGCGCCGCAATCCCCAGCAACGCCGCAATGGTGGGCGAGGTTTGTGCGACGCTGATCCCGTTGGGAATTGCCGCGCCCTGCACCACGCCCGCGCCGGACACGATCCATGGGACCGTTTTTTCCTCGGGGGTGTCACCGCCATGGCCGGTATTTTTGCCGCCGTGGTCCGCAATGACGAAAAGGGCGGTGTTCTCCCGGATGCCCGCGGCGTCCACCGCCTTCACAATGGCGCCCACGAGGCCGTCCACTTCCCCCACGGCGGAATTGTACTTGTCCGAATCGTAGATGTAGGTATGGCCCGCGTGATCTATCATGTCCAGATGGATAAAGATCAACTGTGGCTTTTTCTCTTGAATCAACCGCGCCGCCTGCCCCGCTATGTAGTGGGCCGCCGCATTCTCCGACGTGTCCTTTTGGAGCGCGGACTTTATCGCGTTCACCCGTTGGGTGACGTCCTGATTGGTAAACAAGCGCCCGAAATCCAGCCATTCATACGCCGCAATAATCGTGGCGCCGGGGTTCGACGTGCGCAGCGCCCTGAAAATGGTTGGGAATGGATTGTTTTTGTCGAGTTTCCATTCGTTGTCGTGAATGCCGTTTACCGCAGGCTCGCTGCCCATAAGAATCGCCCCCCAATTGGGGCCGCTCACCGTTGGCATCACCGAATTAGCGGCAAGCGTGTACGAACCCGATTTCATCAGGGCATGCATGTTGGGCGTGTCCGCCTTCTCCACGGACTTGGCGGTCAGGCCATCCACGCCAATGACCACCACATGCTGCGCGAGCGGCGCGGCAATGCAGGGTATGGATATCGCGAACAGCGGCACGGCTATGAATAACACACGCAAAGAAATCATGGTTCGTTCTCCAAAAGTTGATGTCAGCAAATAGTACGGATATTCATTCACAAATACAAAACCACGCAGGTTTCCGTTCCTTTCGGAAACCAGTAGGCCCATTGGATTCCCGCCGCCCGGATGGAATCCCCCGGAAACGCCATTCCGGGCGCGGGGGGGGATTCTTGATACTGGTTTTGGTTCACAAGTATCATTCTTTCCATTGAGGGTTACTGTTTATGGCGGACGACAACTCGGCGGTGTTGGAACCGGAAGACTCGGTCAGGCGGAAAAGCGCGGCGTGGAGCGTGCATCTATTGACCGCGACGGGGGCCGTGGCCGGATTGATGGCCATGCTGGCGATTGTGCACGAGAATTACACGGCGGCGTTCGCGTGGATGGGGGTAAGCATCGCGATTGACTCGGTGGACGGCTTTCTGGCCCGGGCGTGCAAGGTCAAACAGGTGCTTCCCCAGTTTGACGGAGCGCTGCTCGACAATATCGTGGATTACTTCACCTACGTGATTGTGCCCGCGTTCTTTTTGTGCCAGGTGGATGTCGGCCCCGCGCATTTCGGGCCGTTGCTGGCCGCGCTGATGACGCTGACCTCGGGGTACCAGTTTTGCCAGACGGACGCCAAAACCCCGGACCATTGTTTCAAGGGGTTCCCGTCGTATTGGAACCTGGTGGTCTTTTACCTGTTCCTGCTGGATTGGAATCCGTGGGTGAATGCGGCGGTGAGTGTGGCCTTCGCCGTGTTGATTTTTGTGCCGATCAAATATCTCTATCCCACGCGGACGCGGGTGTTGCGCCCGGTGACACTGGGGTTGGGGTTGGTATGGGGCGCGCTGATTATCGCCGTCTTGATTCTGTATCCGGAGGGATACCTGCCGTGGCTGTACCTGTCGCTGGCGTACGTGGTGTATTACCACGCCGCCAGCTTGTACTTTACGTTCAAGGGGTATCCCGGCTGAACCGGGATTATTTCGCCAAGTCCGTGATCTTCGCGAGAATGCTGTCCGGATCAATGCCCTGATACGGGATGTGCTCGCCGAGGCCGCCTTGGCCGGGCTTGGTGACGCCCAGCCGCGCGTATTTTGGGGCAAAGCCGCGTTCCAACAGCCAAGTGCCGAACCGCACGCCCAGTCCGCTCACGAAGTTCTGGCCTTCCACCAGCAGCACAAACGGGGCTTTGCCCAGTTTCGCCATGCTGGCTTCGTCCACCACGTTAAGGGTCGGTTTGTTGATCAGCCCGACGTCAATGCCCGCTTCGCGCGCGCGTTCGACGGCGTCCAGCGCGCGGTAGAGCAGGTCGCCGTAGGAGACGACGTAGCCGGCCTTGCCTTCCCGGATCACCTCGTCTTTTCCGGAAACAAACTGATATGCGCCGTCGTACAGCTTGGAACCGTCTTCCTTGAGAATGAACGGCACCTTGCTGCGGGTGGTGAATACGTACCGGATGCCTTCATCCTTCCAGATGGTCCGGACCAGGCTTTTGAGCTGAAGCGCGTCCGCCGCGAAATACAGGCGGGTTTTGTCGCCCACCGGCAGGCCGCTGTCCGCCAGGAAAATATTGATGCCGTAGTGGCAGGTGTTGTCCGCCATGTCGTCAATGCCCGCATGGGAGAAATGGCAAATGCAGTTGGCCTCGTTGAGCCGCGCCATGGTGGCTTCCGAAATAATCATTTCGAGGAAGGCGGAGAAGGTGCTGAAGATGCCCTGCCTGCCTTTTTCAAAGCCGAACCCCGCCGCCGCGGAGAAGTTCCCGCGCTCCTGCACGCCGCCGTTGATGAACACTTCCGGGTGCGCCGTGCGGATGCCCTTGAGGCCCGTGGAGCCTTCCAGGTCCGAATCCACCACCAGCACACTGGCCACGCGGTCCGCTTCGGACATCTCGTCGAGGAGGCCGTTCACAATCACGCCGAATTCCGTGCGGTTGCTGCCGGTGTCCGTACTCGAGCCTTTATAGACGGCGCCGCTCTTAATCTTCGGGACGTTGTTGAGATAGTCCACCGCCGCGGTCAATCCGCGCGCCGTGAGATAATCCAGCGCCGGTTGTTTGGCGATCACGTCGTGTCCGGAGTGATTGCCTTCGATGCCGGCCACGCCCGGGGCCATTTTCCGCTTGTTCACCAGCGCCACCGGACCGGGGGTTTGCACCGCCTTCACCATGCGCTCGAAAAGGCTGTCGAAGTCCTCGCCCTGGCCCAGGTCCACGGTGAGCCCGTGCCCCGTCAGGGTCTTGGCCACGTCGAAACCGGGCAGATAATCCGCGGGATGCCCGGAGATGGTCACGTTGTTGTCGTCAATGCACAGTTTTACGTTCAGTTTCTGCGCCACGGCCAGGCGGGCCGCTTCCGCGTCGTCGCCTTCCTGCTGGGAACCGTCCGAACCGAACATGAACACCACCTTGTCCGGATGCGCTTTGGCCACGCCGTTGACGAACGGCCACATGTGCCCGAGGCGGCCCGAGGCGAACTTGATGCCAAGTTTAGGGTCGATTTCCGGATGGCCGTAGAGGCCTTCGCCCGCCGCGCGGTATTGGAGAAGTTTTTCAAAGGGCATTTCGCCGTTGAACGCCGCCATGGCGTATTGGATCGCGACGCGGTGGCCGCCCTCATCAAAATACACCGGATAAACCTTCTTGCTGCCCTTCATGAAGCTGTCGGCGATGAGCACTTCGGGAACGATGCTGTACGCTCCGCCCGTGTGGCCGCCCAACCCCTTCACGCCGGCCACGGCCGTAAAGAAAATGATGGTGTCCCGGACCACCTGGATGTTTTTCAACAGTTGTGCTTTCTGTTCCGGCGTAATCGTGCCGGTAAACGGGTCAATGGCCACGGATTTGTATTGGCTGACATCAATCGGGAAATTCATAGTGCTCGCCCTTCTGTGTTAATAAGCGGAATCATTCACCCCGCCCCGGAGACGGGCGGGTGAGGGGCGCAGTATAGCAAAAATCGCCGCCTCAAAGCCATTTTTCGGTGAAAAGGGCCTTTCAAGTTTGTGCGGTGAGTTCCTTGCGGGTGCGCGCCCGGAGAATTTTCACGTCGTGGATATGGAAGTCTGAAACGGATTCGATGCTGATTTCCCGCTCAAAGTTCTTGCTGATTTCATCTATGAGCGGCTTGTTTTCGGTGCGGAGGCGGCGCGCCACGTCGGGATGCACCTGCAAAATGACATGCGTTTCCTTGGTCTGGCAAAACAGGCTCTGAAGGCGGCGGATCGCGTCGAAGGTCATGGTGGTGACGGAGCGCACGAGTCCGCTGCCTTCACAATAGGGGCAGGGCTGCGAGAGCGCCTTGACGAGGTTGTGCTTGACGCGCTTTCGGGTCATTTCGATCATGCCGAGTTCGGAGATTTCGGAAATGGTGGTTTTGGCGTGGTCTTTTTTCAAGGCGTTGATCAAATGGCGGATGAGCTTGCGGCGGTTGG
>CAYXPO010000301.1:0-6236 GCA_964466925.1 uncultured Nitrospirales bacterium | reverse complement strand
GTCGAGATTGCCGCAGGGGATCATGTCCTTGCGGCGGGCAATGTCCATGCCCGGACGGCGGGAGGTCCCAAGGCGCTTCTCGACACCCCGCTCCGTGAAATCCATCTGTATGCCCCCAACATGCTTCACTTGGTACTGGCCAATCCGAAGGTTACGTCTTTTTCAGGAGCAGGAGGTTCGCTGAAGGGCTACACCGGCCCGCAATGGCAGGCCGGCCCCTGGACGGTTGCGCGAAAAGACGGCGGGCCGGTATCCGTGGTCCGTGTCCACCGCCGTTCCCTCCCTGTGGGCCAGCCGTATTATGAATTGGGGTATGGCAAGAACACGCATGACGAACTTGTGGATGTAGACCATCATCTGTTTCTTGAATTGACCGAGCCGGTGCCCAACGGCGAAATACTGCATATCCAGGGTCCGTTCGAGGTCGATCTGTTGCTGCCCTTCAGTGACCGCTACCTTGAAACGCCGGTAATTCAAGTGAATCAAATCGGCTATTGCCCCCGGGCCACCCGCCGCTTTGCCTATGTCTCCGGCTGGATGGGGGATGGCGGCCCCCTGTCCTTGGCGAATTTCCCGAAGACCGCCGAGGTCCTCGTACAGCCGGAAACGGCGGACCGCCCCAGGGCGGTCATCAAAAAAGAGATTCCCATTGCGGACCGCGCCGTCAACGACGAAGACGCCGGGACGGAAGTGCGGGAGATTGACCTGTCCGAAGTTCCGCCGGCGGAAGGGACCGTGTACCGGATTCGGATACCCGGTGTCGGGGTCTCCTGGCCCACCCAGATCAGCGAGACGGCGGTGTTCAAGGCCTTCTACACCATTGCCCGCGGACTCTATCATAACCGATGGGGCCGCGATCTGAAGCCGGAATGCACCGAATGGGGTCCGCGCCCGCCGGACCATCCTTCCGTCTTCACCGCGGAACTGCTCGACGACACGGGAAATCCGCTTTTCGGCTATGGCAGCAAGGCGCTTTTTCCCCAATCCACGCCCAAGCAAAACGAGCGGACCATGATCGGCGGGCATCACAACGCTGGGGATTTCGACATCCAGCTCTTGGACCATATTGTAGCCCTGCTGTTGTTGCGGCTCTATGAAGTGAACCCCGCGGCCTTCACCGACCGGCAACTCACCCTTCCCGAAAGCGGCAATGGCATTCCCGATATCCTTGACGAGGCCCTGTGGAGTCTGGCGGGATGGGAGAGGCTCCAAGAGGACGATGGCGGGGTCCGTGCCGGGGTCGAATCCTGGCGCGAGCCGTGGGGCATCTATTACGCCGACCAGGACCCGTTACCCTACTGGACCTATTCCCGCCACACCCTGCACACCTTGCGGGTGGCGGGGTTGTTCGCGCAGGCCGCGCGCCTTGTGAAACCCTTCGACGCGGCCAAATCCGTTGAACTCCAAGGCCGTGCCGTCCGCGCCTATGACTACGCCTTGGATCATGAGGCCAACGAAAATTCCCGAGGCCCCATCCTCTTCGCGGCGGGCGAACTGTTCCGTTTGACCGGCGAGCCGCGCTACAAGGAGATGTTCGAAGCGGCCTGGCGCGTGGAAGACAAATATAAAACCGGACCGGGCGCCTATGCTTTTCTCCCGGACACCAGCGCGTACCACGAGCCCAAACCGCCCATCATGCAAGATCACCTGCTCGGATATCTGGGCAGCCCCCAGGCCGATCCCGTCTTTTGCGCGGAGGCGGAGACGAAAATGACGCAATTGGCCAATGAAGCCGTGAAAGACGTGGACACGCTCCATGCCCACCGCAACGGGCGCAGCCTGGGCCCGTCCTGGGGCCGCGGAACCGCTGCTGGAGAATTTGTCCGGAGAATATACGCCCGCGCGCAATTGGGCAATCTCTCCAAGGAAAAAGTGCAACAGTATTTTGACGCCATCAGCCTCTCCGCCGACTATGTCCTCGGGGCCAATCCCGAAGGACGCGTCTGGATCACCCAGCTCGGCTCCCGGCATCCCGAAGACCCCCTCCACCTCGATTCACTCGCCTTCATTAAAGAGGGCAAAGGAGCCGTGCCCGGCTTCGCGGTCTTCGGCCCCACCAAAGGCATTTCCGGCATGCCCCACTACGACTTTGGCAAAAACGTGATGTACCCGCCCTTCCTCGATCACCCCTTGCTCCGCCGCTACGCCGACCTGCACACCTTCGTCGCCAACAACGAAGGAAGCTGTCAGACCGCCGCGCTCCATACCGAATTATTGGGAATGCTCCTTGCCCCCGGCATGACGCCCCCCGCGTCCTGGCTCCCCGGCGGCAACGAACACCGCAATTGCCTCGCACCAAGAGAAGCCGTTATGCCCGCCGCCTCCCTGCCGCCGGGCGCGCGCACCCTGATGGACACCGCCACCGCCACCCTCCCCCGGCCAACGCCCGAATCCGGCGCCGCCACACCCCGCTCCGGCGCCAATCCCGCCGCCCCCTCCCGCGTAAAAGACGAGCGCCTCCGCCGTTCCCTCGAAAGCCGGCCCGGCGCCGATGGCACCCAAAAGTACGCGCCGCTGCGGAAGAACGCTCCGTGATGGATCCCCTGCCCCATTGAAGCGGGGCGGCGGCAGGACTACAATAGGGGTCATACGCCCGGACGGGGCGTGGAAGTATCCCTGACAAATAAATGGAGAATAGATCATGAAACGGAAATCCTGTTTGCTCGTTTTGAGTGTGGTGTATGCGCTGACGATCGCCGTTACCGTCTATGCGGAATTCGACACGCCGGTGATTAAGGAATGGACGGTCCGCGAGAAGAATGACAAGGGGAAAATGGACGATGTGAAATACATGTCCATTGACGGGATCATTGTGCACGAAACGGATCCGGCGAAACAGCCGCAGCCCGCGGTAATCACACCCGGCACTGAAAGCACGCCCGAACAACCCGGACAGGCCCCGTCGGACGCCATCGTTCTTTTTGACGGGAAAGATTTGGCGAATTGGACGTCCACCAATGAGAACGAGCCGACAAAATGGGTGGTGAAGGATGGGGCGATGATGCCCACGAAGCATTCGGGGATGATCCGATCCAAACAGGAATTTGGTTCGTGTCAACTGCACGTGGAATGGGCCACGCCCAAGGAAGTCAGCGGCGAAGGCCAGGGCCGGGGCAACAGCGGCGTGTTCCTCATGGGCACATATGAAGTCCAGGTGCTGGATTCGTACCAAAACACCACCTACCCCGATGGGCAGGCGGGCGCCATCTACGGACGGAGCAAACCCCTTGTCAATGCCTCGCGCAAGCCTGGGGAATGGCAATCGTATGATATTGTGTTTCACCGTCCCGTCTTCCAGGACGGCAAGGTGGTCAAACGGGCCACGTTCACCGTTTTTCATAATGGCGTTCTGGTTCAAGACCATTATGAACTCACCGGCGGGTGCGGATGGCTCGGGCCGCACGCCGTAACCGGGTATGAACCCCATGGCGACACGGGCCCCATTGAACTGCAGGACCACGGAAACCCCGTGGTGTTCAGAAACATCTGGGTCCGTGAATTGAAGGACTGATTTCCCTCTGGGACGGGCGTAGTGGCGCCTGACATTCAGCGGAGCACGCGGTCGAGCAGGGCGGGGGCGGAGGTGCCGCCGAGCAGCGCCCCCTTGTCCAGTTTCAAGGTCTGGCCCACGCCAAACTGAAGGATGGCGTCCGCCACTTTGGGTCCGAACAGCTTGGATGACACATGATTGGCGAGCGGGCCGCCCAAGTCGAAGGAAACATCTTCTATTTTCGCCTCTGCTTTGCGCGGTTCCGGAATGACAAGAATGTCGTAGCCGCGCTCCTTGCATTCAAAATTGAGCGGCAGCACGCCGTTGCGGAAAGTGCACTTTACCGGAAACTTCCCCAGGGGTGTTTTCGCTTCCACCGTGGCCGCCACCCGTGAAAACCGCATCAGCGAAGGAATGGCCGGACGCTCCTCCCGCCATTGCGGTTCATCGGTGTAACTGAACTGCATGTCTTCCAGTTTGAGCGATTTCAGGTCCAGCTTGATGTTTGCCTTGGCCAGTTCCTTGATGTTTTCCGTGGGAATGGCCTGCACCATGCCCGGCAGGTCCACCGACACCCCCCCCATGGATGTGGCCGCGCTAAACAGCTTCACCAGTTCCAATTGTTGCCGGATTTTCCCCAATTGGGTTTCCCATGCCTGAAGATTGTGCGAGGGCGCCTTATCCCCCCCGTCCTCTGCGGCAAATCCCGCCATGCCAAGCGAAGCCAGCAGCCCAAACACCAGCCACCGTGTTATTTTGACCATGCTCAACGTATTGCCTCCGAATAGGGTCCAACGGTTCATAGACGTCTCTTAGTATATCCCTTGGACGCGCCAAACGGTCCTTTTCTTCAAAGAATCACCGGGAACCCCGCCGGAAGTTCCGTATACCCCCGGAAAAAAATGAAACGCCACAACGGTTGGTCATGGCGCCTCATGGAGGGAAGAACTTTTGGGCGAACCCCCGGTCGCGTGGTGCCGGGATTCAACACCCCGGAGATTCTTGTCTTCCATGTTAAATTATATGCGACGTCCGTGTCACTGCAAGCCTTGACCTCCTTGTCTCGGCGGTACATAGCCTTTATCGGCAACCCCCCGGAAAGACTTTAGGGCCGCACGGCCTCCCCAAAACCTTTCTAAGCCCCTAAAACCGAATCACTTCCCAACGGCGTCCATGTCCGCCCGTCCATCCCGTTAAAATTTGCTTTCGCCCCCTGAATCAGTGAAAATAGTGCCCTGGAAATGGAATCCATGGCGGGGCCGCTTGCCTGTTGTCATGAAGGTCTGTTTCCATCCACGAATAAGGAATATACGAATCCCATGTCCAGCTTTATGGAAGAATACCGCAAAAAACTCATTTCGGCGGACGCTGCGGCCGCCATGGTCAATTCGGGCGATATTGTGGACTACTACGCCTTCAATGCCAGTTCGCAATATGTGGATGCCGCCTTGGCCAAACGGGTGAACGAACTGGAAAATGTCACTATCCGCAGTGAACTCCGGCTTGCCATGCCCATGCAGGTTTTTATGGCCGACCCCGAGGGCAAGGCCTTCCGCCTGAACTCCTTGTTCAAAGGCCCCATTGAAAATATGGTGCCCAAAGAGCGCTGCGCACCCATGCCGGCCCGGCTGGGCGCATACGAAAAATTGTTTCGCGACGGAGAAGTCACCACGGACTGGGCCGCTTTCATGGTCAGTCCGCCGGACAATGACGGCTATTTGCACTTCTGGCCGTCGCCCGCCCTCGCCAAGGCCGATGTTGAAACCGCCAAAGTGTTCTTCGCGGAAATCAACGAAACCTATCATCACTATAAGTACGAACGCGAAGAATGCAAAATCCATATTTCCGAAGTGGACTATGTGATTGAGGGGGACAGCCCCCCGCTTATGGAAATCCCCAGTCCGCCGACCACGGAAGTGGATGCTAAAATTGCGGAATTCGTGATGACTGAACTGTGTGATGGCGCCTGCCTGCAAATCGGGTATGGCGGTGTGCCGAACGCGGTGGCCCATCTCATCGCGGAATCCGATTTGAAGGATTTGGGCGTTCAAACCGAAGTGCTCCCGGAAGGCTTGGTCCAGCTTTACAAAGCGGGGAAAATCACCTGTGCGAGAAAAGGCGTGGATGTGGGCAAAATGACTTCCAGCTTCGTTCTGGGCAGCAACGAGCTGTTCGAGTTCATTCATGACTGCCCCGCCGTGCTGTTGTGTTCCGCCAATTACACCAATGACCCCTATGTCATCGCGAAAAACGACAACTTCGTTTCGGTCAATGCCTGCCTCGAAGTGGACCTGATGGGGCAAGTGTGTTCGGAATCCATTGGCCCCAACACCATCACGGGCACGGGCGGCCAGTTGGATTTTGTGATTGGTTCGCAAATGGCCAAGAACGGAAAATCCGTCATTTGCACCCCCTCGACCTACACCCGCAAAGATGGCACGGAAATCTCGCGCATCGTTGCCGCCATGACGCCCGGCAACACCGTCACCACGCCGCGCTCCTGCGTGAATTACATCGCCACGGAATACGGCATTGTGAACCTGCGCGGGAAAAACCTGTGGGAACGCGCCGAATTGCTGATAAGCATCGCGCATCCCAAATTCCGGGACGAGCTTATCCAGCAAGCCAAAGGCCTCAACCTCCTACGCTGACCGCTGATAGCTGACTGCTGATAGCGGTTATCCCGCTTTCCATTGCCGGAGGATGTCGTAGAGCACGATACCGAAGGCGGTGGCCACGTTGATGC
>CAYXPO010000300.1:0-6254 GCA_964466925.1 uncultured Nitrospirales bacterium | reverse complement strand
ACCGTTAACAGAACGGACCGAAACGAAAACATGCCACACTCCTTCCCATGTGAATGTCAAATTCTCAATTCTCACATTTGCCGGTGTGTTTCCCATTTCCCGGGGGAATGCCCTTCATTCCCCTATTCCCAGAGACCATAGTAACAAAACCTTCCCCAGTTCGCAAAGAAAAAACGGTTTTCGAACCTTCTTAACCATGCCGCGCATGTCTGTAATGCTTAAACTGCGCATATCGCACGTCTTTCCGTGAAGAAATATAAAGCACTTGACTTCCCGCGCAAAACGTGGTTGAATACCACTGAAAAAGCATTCAGTGAGAAAAGGAGCACGGATATGGCCAAGGGACTCACCAAGCGCCAGCGCGACATTCTGGATTACATTATTGATTGTATTCGGGACAATGGATGCCCGCCCACCATTCTGGAGATTGGCGCGGCATTCAACATCACATCCACCAATGCCGTGAGCGACCATTTGCTGGCGCTTGAGAAGAAGGGCTTTATCGAGCGGTTGTCCAAAGCGCGGGGGATTCACGTGACCCAGAAGGCGGCGGTGCGGCTGTACAACAGCGGGGTGGCGGAATTGCCTTTGGTGGGGCGCGTGGCGGCGGGCACACCGTTGCTTGCGGAAGAAAACATTGAGGACCATGTCATCCTTTCCAAGCAAATGGCCCCGCCCGGGGGGTATTGTTTGCGGGTCAAGGGCGACAGCATGATCGAGGCGGGAATTTTGGACGGAGATATCATTGTGGTGGACCGGGGCCGTGCGCCCCGGATGGGGGATATTGTGGTGGCGCTGGTGGAAAACGAAGCGACCGTGAAACGGTTTTTTCCGTCCGGGCCGATTATCGAATTGCGGCCGGAAAACGCCTCCATGCAGCCCTTCCGGTATCCCGCTTCCAGCGTACTCATCCAGGGGGTGGTCGTGGGGCTTCAGCGCCGCATGAACTAGTGTTTCCGGCGGCGGGCCTGACGGAACCGCCCGCCCCAGCGGTAAAGCGGGGCGACCAGCGGGCCAATCGAGGGGATGAATCCCATGATGGAGACGAATTTGATCTTGAACCACGGCAGGTGCACTTGGTACGGCTTGCGTTTCAACGCGCGCATGATGCCCTTTTCAATATGCTTCACGGTCAGCACGCGCAGCCCCGAAAAATACATTTCCGCCGCGTCATTGTTTTCCTCGTGATCCAGCATCGGCGTCTGAACCGTCGCCGGGCACACCACCGTGACGTACACGTTTTTCGGGCGCAGTTCCAAGGCGGCGGACAAGGAGTAGGCGCGGACGGCGTGCTTCGACGCGGCGTAAATGGACATGCCCGGCACGGGGACCACGCCCGCAATCGAGCTGATGTTGATGATATGGCCATGGCCGCGTTCGAGCATGTGGCGCGCGGAAACCTTGGTTCCGAAAATCACCCCCTTGACGTTCACATCTATCATGCCGTTGATTTCCTTCAGGGGGGATTCCTGCACCCACGAGGCGAGCAGAAGCCCCGCGATATTCATGGTGACGTCAATCCCGCCGAAGGTTTCGACGGCTTCGGCGAACACCCGTTCCCAGGCGTCGTAGTCCGTCACGTCGAGCGCGCGCAGTTTCACGCGGTCCTCGGGCCAGCCCAGTTCCCGGGCGGCTTGTTCCAAGGCCGCCAGGTTCACATCCGTCGCGAACACCCGGTCGCCCCGTTGCTGCAACACGTTGGTGAGATGCCGCGCCATCCCGCTGGCGCACCCCGTGAGAAAGAAATTCTGTGCCATGGTTGAAGTCCTCCTGAAAATCCGGCTCAGGCAATTGCGAAATCGCCTGGTTTATTGCAAAAACACCACACATAGAGCAAATTACCGGCATTTTACACACAAACCGGCGCATCGAAGGCGATTTCGCAAATGCCTCGCCCGCATTATAGCAGGTTTACCGGCGTGAAACTCTGCTATACTTTCCGCGGTCAGTTTTTCCGCAACACAAGGAACCGCCGTATGCATGTGAACATCCCCTTGATCATTTGTTTTGTTCTTTTAGTGAGTTTTGCCGCCTTCGCCGCCGAAGGCCAACCCGCCCCGCTGGTGGAGCGCCTCGGTTTCCCGCCCGGAACGAAAGTGCTCATCATCAACGGAGATGATTTCGGCATGAACCACTCGACCAATGAAGGCACGTTCAAGGCGCTTCAATCCGGCGGGATCACCTCGGCGACGCTGATGACGCCCTGCCCGTGGATGCTGGAGGCCGCCGAATGGGCCAAGAAGCATCCCCAGGCCAATATTGGCGTGCACACGACACTGACAAGCGAATGGGGCCGGTATAAGTGGGGCCCCGTCCTCGGCAAGACCGCCGTGCCCAGCCTGTGCACGCCTTTGGGCTATTTTTTCGACGACGTTCCCCTGGTGTACATGAGCGCGAAACCGGAGGAAGTGGACAAGGAGGTGCGGGCGCAGGTGGAGGCGGCGCTGGCCACGGGGATCGACATCACGCACATTGATTCCCACATGGGCACCATGCAATACGCCCCCGGCTACCACGAAATGTATTTGAAGATCGCGAAGGACTACAACCTTCCCTGCCGCATGGCCGGCCATGATCTCATGGACAAGTTCGGCGCGGGCTATCTCATCGAGATGGCGGACAAGATGGGGGTGCTGCACCCGGAGGTGCTCTATATGGACGGGCCGCCCAGCCTTGCGGAAACCGAGCCGTTTTTCAAAAACCTCCTGGCCTCGATTCCGGGCGGGAAAGTCTCCGAACTCTATATTCATTGCGGGCGCATAGACCCCGAAATGAAGGCCACCACCGGCTCGATGGAGCGGCGCGCCGCGGACACCGATTTTTTCAGCGACCCGAAGACGCACGAGTTCATCAAATCCCAAAACATCGAGTTGATCAGCTACCGGGAACTCAAACACCTCCAGCAAAAAGGAACCCCCATGCCGCGCGTGCAGCGCTATGGATGGGATTGAACCGGTCCGCGAAATAGCGCCTAAAGAGACTGCGGCGGGGGGGCGGGAGATTTTATGATTCCGGAAACAGGTAGCGATCGTTCAGGGTGACGGAATACACTTCGACCGTGGCGCCGGTGCGAACAACAAATTCACTGAGCCCGACGTGACAGAAGGAACCCCAATCGTAGGTGTAGCCGAGGCGGGTCCACGGGTAGCCATTATCCCCATAGGAACTGGCCTTGAGGGCGTTGAACCACTGCACATAATTTTCATCCAAGGCGGTGTAGCAGGAGACCGGGAAATCGAGACCGGCTTCATGATCGGTGATTTCAGGGTCGGGCGCGGGCCGGAAGAGGTCGCCGGGGTTCACGTAGAATTCCACAAAACGCGTCTTTCCGATATTGGGCGGAACACCCAGCAGTTGCTCCATGCGCAGCACCGCTTCTTCCTGCGGGATGTAATGACGGCGGATAAAATCCTGAAGTTGCGGGGCCAGGGTGACCCAGGTGTCGCGCGAGGTGAGATAGGAGGTTTTGGCGATGTCGGAAAGGCAAATGGATTTCCCCACAAGGCCGTCGTAGCCGGTCCAGGAGGTCCAAGTGACCACGCGTATGCGGCTGTTGCCCGGTGTGCCTTCCCAAAGAAGATGGGGGGTGGCGGCCGTAATGGCGGTGAGGTTGCGGCAAATTTCGGAGGGTTCGGCCACGGCGGCATCCGCGACGGCGTGCGCATACAGGTCTTTAAGGTCATCCTCGGAAAGATGCGTGAAGGGGGGACATCCCGTCAGGGTGAATACGCACACGATTGGTGTGAGCGCGAACAGGACGGCAAAGATTTTTTTCATGGTCTTTTCCTCCACAATGGTGCAACAAGTTCATTAACCACCGCCAACAGGCCGAGGCCGGTAAAATACAACGTGCCAAACGCCATAACGCGGTACGGTTCTTCGGGCCAGAGGCCGCCGATGCCGAACTGCTGGGCCGCGATGATTTCCGGGGTGACCCCCAAGGAGGGAATGGCCGTCATGACGGTGATCGCCGCGCCGCCCAGATAGAGGGCGGTCATGGCGGCCCAATTCGCCATGAGGACGGTTTGCCCATCAAAGTCGGGCGGGTGCAGCACCACGGGCGGGAATTTGCTTAACGTAAGCCCGAGAAACGCGAAGAGCGGCCACCACCCTCCATACAGCGCGGAGAACGCAGCGGCAAAGAGGCAATACACCGCCATCAACACGGTAAACATCAGCACCCGCTCCCTGCGCGGGGTGTCGCGCGCGGCAATCGCGCCGAGGAATCCGGTGGAATGCACCACGAGGAATTCGAGGAGCATGATGAACACCAAATGATGCACGGAACGCTCGCCGAACGTAGCCGGCGCGATCCAGGTGATGAGGAACATGGCGGCAAGCCCGAGATCAAAGCCCGCCGAGGCCGTGAACCGCGCCGCACCTTTGAGAAGGCTCACCATCATTTTTTGTTTTCCGGGCCTCCGGGAAAATCGGCAATCACGACGCCGGAACGGGCAAAGGAGATGCCCTGTTGGCCTTCCGCGCCGATCATGATGGTTTCGATGATGGGGGGTTGAATGACGGTTTGCGCGGTCCATTCCACGATGAATTTGGCGCCGGAGCCGCCATGCACATCCTTCTCCTCGACGAAGAACTCGGAGGTGGCCAGCGGGGCGATTTTCAGCGGCTGCTCCAGATAATTCCTTACCAGTTTGCCGTCCGTGTCGTAATAGGCCACCGACGTGACCACCATGGGGTTCGCGGTGTCGGTGTTGCGGAGGCTGAGCGTGGCCGCCAGGCGGTAGGCGCGTCCGTCCTGGATGTAGATGTGGGAATACACCGGGATATAGACCGTCTGGCCCACGGCTCCCGGAATGTCCGCCGGGGCGTGCACCAAGTGTTCCCGCGCGGGGGGAAGATAGGCCGCCTTTTGGCTGAAGCGGTCAAATCCGCCTTCGAGCGCATGGGCAATGATGAAGAGAGGAATGGAGAGGACGAGGATAACCCCGCACCCCGCGATCAGGAGGCGGTTGAAGGCCCGGGGGGTGAATACGATCCTGGTTTCCGGTTCACTCATGCACGTTCCTCCTGTCTTTGTGAAGGGCGGCCCTGATGCGCGATTTTCCCAGCACTAAAAAATAGTGTATAGCGGCCTGACAGGCAAATCAATCCCCGCGGCAGGCCCGCACGGAAGTTCCTCTTCGCTCAGAGGTGGTAATCTCCCGCGCTTTCGGGTTGATAGAGCAAAGCCTCCACCTTAAAGGAAGTTTTTCCGCGGGGAAGTTCCACCTCAAATACATCGCCCACACGGTACCCCAGCATCGCCGTGCCCAAGGGCGCCAGCACGGATATGCATCCCTGCTCCGGATTGCGTTCCGCGGGATACACCAACGTGCATTCCATTGCATGGCCCGAGCCCATGTCCACTAATCGAACACGGGAGCGCATGGTAATGATGTCTTTCGGGGTGTCGAGCGGATCCAAGATGATGCGCGCACGATTGACCTCGTTTTGCAGGTCCTGGATATGCGGGAGATCCCGCTTATCGGGAAACTCCTGAAGAACGGCCAAACAGTCGCTCAATCGTTGTTTGTCCTGTGCGGTGATCCAAATATGTTTTTTCATGGCTGGCACTCCTTTTTGCCGGAAATCGCGGATAAAAAAAGCGCCGGGCAGCAAACGGCTTAGCACTGCGCCAGAGTTCGTGCGCCCGGATTGAACTGTCGCTCAGAATGTGAGTATACACTCAGTATAGCCTCAAAAGGCTCCTTTGTCAAGGCGCCCTTTTGTGGAATACGGTGGGCGATTGGGTATACTGGGGTATCGGACAGGAATAACCAACAGGAGATTTCTCGGTGAATACCAATGTTCTTTCCCGGAGGGCGTTTATTGCATCCGCAACCACCACGGCGCTGGCCGCGGGGTGTGCGTCGCGAATGAATACGGCAAAGGTGGCGCCGGGGAAAGTGTCGCCGAATGAGAAGCTGAATATCGCGGCCATCGGCGCGGGGGGAATGGGCCGCGCGAATATTGATGCGTGCAACACGGAGAATATCGTGGCGTTCGCCGATGTGGATGACGCGCGGGCGGGGGATACGTATCAGGCGTATCCGAACGCGCGGCGGTACCGCGATTTCCGGAAAATGCTGGAAGCGGAAGCGAAGAATATTGACGCGGTGATTGTGGCCACCCCGGACCACACCCACGCGGTGGCGGCGATCATGGCGATGCGGCTGGGGAAGCATGTGTATTGCCAGAAACCGCTGGCGCACAGCGTGCATGAAGTGCAAACCCTCATGAAAACGGCGCGGGAG
>CAYXPO010000299.1:1902-6302 GCA_964466925.1 uncultured Nitrospirales bacterium | reverse complement strand
TTTCAACATGACGCCGGAAGATCACACCGGCCTTGCCTTGGACGCGTTTGAGATGCTTACCGTCAAAGACGGCAAGTTCACCATCTACAAGAAGTAATCGGGAGCAGCGGGAACACACGCAAAAACGGACTGCGGCAAGCCCCGGCGGCTTGAAGCGCCGGGGCTTTATTCTAAAACAGGCAGTGTTATGGACAGTGAGAGTTTGATTCTTCAGTATTTGCTGTCGGGCATTACCAAGGGCAGCATCTATGCGATGGTGGCGATTGGGTTTAACCTGATCTTCAGCGCCACCGGCGTATTGAACTTCGCTCAGGGCGAATTTGTCATGCTGGGGGGGATGATCGCCGTAACCCTGTCCTTCTATTTCCCCTTGCCTGTGGCGGTGGCGGGCGCCGTCATCATTGTGGCGTGCATCGGCTGCCTGCTCGAATTGCTGTTTTTCCGCCCGTTGCGTCATCACTCCATTTTGCACATGATCATCATTACCATCGGCTTGTCCATCGTGATCCAGGAGGCCGCGCTGCATCTTTGGGACGAGAAGGTGCGGTCCCTCCCCTACTTTACGGGGAATGAGATTTCTTCCGTACAGTTTTATGGCGCGGCGATTTCGCCCCAAGTGTTGTGGGTCTTGGGCACGGTGGCGGTGTCCGTCATGCTGCTGCACATTTTTCTGCGGTATACGCTCCAAGGCCGGGCCATGCGGGCCTGTTCCTCGAATCCCGAGGCGGCCATGCTGGCCGGCATCAACACGTCCAACATACGCACCCTGGCCTTCGGGCTGAGCGCGGGTCTGGGAGCCTTGGGCGGATGTGTGATCTCCCCCATCACCATGACCCATTACGAGGCGGGCGCGCCCTTGGCCATCAAGGGGTTCGCGGCGGCCATATTGGGCGGTTTGGGCAATCCCATGGCGGCGGTATTGGGCGGGCTCCTTATCGGCGTATTTGAAGCCTTCAGCGTGAGCAAGCTGCCCGCGGCCTACAACGATGTCACCGCCTTCGCCATCTTATTGCTGGTGCTCTTCATCCGCCCCCATGGCTTGTTCGGGTCTCCCGCCGGCGAAAGCGTGAGGGAATTCTGATGGTGAAGCGCCTGATACCCGTTGTATTGATTATCGCGGCCATCGTGTCGGTTCAATTGATCGCCACGGTGCTGGAAAAAGAATATTGCCTTACCCAATTGACCATGGCGATCTATTACTCGATGGTGGTGATGGGGCTTTGCCTGGTTATGGGATACGCGGGCCAGGTGTCCATGGGGCACGGCGCGTTTTTTGCCATTGGCGGCTACACCTCCGCCATTCTCACCACCACGAGTTTTCTTCGTTTTCAAGACATGTGGTGGGCGGGCCTTCTGAAACGGCTCCATGTTTTTATGATGCGGGAAGACATGTTTGGGAGCCCGATAATGACCGTATCGCCGTGGGCGGCCTTCCTTGCGGCGCTAACGGTGACCTTTGCAGCGGCCTTCCTGATTGGTTATCCGGCTCTCCGGCTCAAGGGGCATTATCTGGCCATGGCAACGCTCGGATTCGGGCTGATCGTGCATAAAGTCGTGGTTGGCAGTGCTTTTGCCGGGGCGGCGGACGGCATCACGGGCGTGCCGGAGTGGGCGTTGGGGGCGGGGTTGGTGATTACGGGGAAAACGGTGGCGCGGGTGCAAAATTACTATCTGGCGAGCGGCGTGGCCTTGGTTATTCTCATTTTATTGGGAAATCTTGTTCGATCGCGGGTGGGCCGCGCCTTGCAGGCCATTCATGATCGCGAAACGGCGGCAAATGCCATGGGAATCAACACCTCGGCGTATAAATTGCAGGTATTTATCGTGAGCGCGTTAATCGCCGCGACTGCGGGCGTCTTGCTCACCCACTATACGGGCGGGATAGGGCCCTCCGAAGCCAGCGTACTGAAATCCGTCCGCTACCTGGCCTTGGCGGCGGCCGGCGGCATGGCGAGTCTGTGGAGCGCCAGCCTTGTGAGCACGGTGATCAATTACTTCTCGCTCCGGGACTGGTTTGGCTCCTATGACAACGCGGTGTTCGGCGCCATGCTTATCATCATTATTTCGATTGCCCCCGAGGGGCCGTTTAAGTCGTTGGGCGCATGGATTCGCCGGTGGGCCGGAACCGGCGCGGCGCGGACGGGAGCGAAGCATGAAACTCCTTGACGTGCACAATGTCCGGCGCAGTTTTGGCGGGTTGGTGGCCGTTGACCAGGTTTCTTTCTCGGTTGCCTCCGGCCAAATCAAAGCCATGATTGGCCCCAACGGCGCGGGCAAAACCACGTTGTTCAACATTATCTCCGGGCTGATCCCCGCGGAAACGGGACAGATTCTTTTTAACAATACCCCCATTCACGGTCTGAAACCCTTCCAAATCGCCCGGGCCGGGATTTCACGCACTTTCCAGAATCCCAGTTTATTTCTGCAAATGAACGTTCTGGAGAATGTGATGGTCGGGCGGCACAGCCGCTCACGCTGGGGATTCATCGGATGCGGGCTGCGGCTTCCCGGGCAAATCCGCGAGGAAAAAGCCATTCGGGACGCCGCCCTCGAACAGATAGCCTACGTGGGGCTGGAAGCGTTGGCGGAGTGTCCCGCGGGTTCGCTCGGCTTCGGACAACGCCGCATGGTGGAATTGGCCCGGGCCTTGGCCACGGATCCCACGTTATTGCTTTTGGATGAACCCGCCAGCGGACTCAATTCCAAGGAAACAGACGACTTGGGCGCGTTGATCCGCAAGATTCGGGACAAGGGTGTCACGGTGTTGCTGGTGGAACATGACATGTCCCTGGTGATGGACATTTCGGATGAGGTTTTGGTATTGCACAATGGGGCCGTCATTGCCGAGGGAACACCTTCGGCCATTCAGGATGATCAAAAGGTTATTTCGGTGTATCTAGGTAAAGGACTGGCGCATGTTGCTCCAGGTGAAGAATCTTCGATGCGGTTACGGCAGCCTTGAGGTCGTGCACGGTGTCAGCCTCCACGTCTGCGCGGGCGAGATTGTGGGGCTGCTCGGCGCGAACGGGGCCGGTAAATCGTCGCTGTTGAAAGCCATGGTGGGTTTGCTTCCGCCTTGGCACGGCCGGATTTGGATAAACGGCCGTCCCAGCGGTTGGGCGCCCGCCTGGCGCAGCGTCAGCAATTCCGTGGTCCTGGTGCCGGAAGGCCGCCAAATCTTCAGCGACATGACGGTTCGCGAAAACCTGATCATGGGCGGCTACCACAATCCGGACCGGAAATCGGATTTGGACATCGTTGTGGAACGCTTCCCAAAGTTGCGCGAACGGATTGGGCAGGTGGCCGGCACGCTTTCCGGCGGGGAACAGCAGATGCTGGCGCTGGGGCGCGCGCTCATGGCGCGGCCCAAACTGCTGCTCTTGGACGAACCGTCCATGGGCCTCGCCCCCATCATGGTCGAGGAAGTCTTCGCCGAAGTATTGAAATTGCGCGACATGGGGGTGACGATTCTGTTGGTCGAGCAAAACGCCACGGCGACCCTGCAAATCGCCGACCGCGCCTATGTGATGGAAACGGGCCGGATAATCCTCGAGGGAGAGGCCGCCGATCTCCTCCAGAACCCGGAGGTCAAGCGGGCCTATCTCGGCAAGAGTCATAAGGAGATATGGGAATGAAGGTATTCGACCGCCGGTATGAAATGATGCCGCTCCCGCAGCTCGAACAGTTGCAGTTGGAGCGCCTTCAAGCCCTCATCGTGCGCCTGAAACGCAATGTCCGGCGTTATCGCGAACAACTCGGGGAAGCGCGGGTGGAATCCCTTGAAGACCTGCGGCGCCTGCCCTTCACCACCCCGGACGACATGGCCCAAAGCTTTCCCTATGGCATGTTTTCCCTGCCGCTGCGGGAAGTCATCCGCCTGCATTCCACCTTGGGGCCCAAGGGCACTCCCCTCATCATCGGCCACAGTCAGAACGACCTCACCCACTGGGGGCGCTTGGTGGCCCGGCAGTTCGTGGCGAGCGGCGCCACGCCCAACGATGTTATCCAAATCTGCCTGGGCGGCGGCAGTTACCGGGGCGGCGCGGGCTACGTGCTCGGCGCCCAACTCATCGAAGCCTCCGTTATCGCGGAAGAACCGTTCCACATTGATTACCAACTCGCCATGCTGCAAAATTACCGCCCCACCATGCTCATCACCACCCCCGCCGATGCCCAGGAACTCGCCCGTACCATGGAGGAACGCCGCATGGACCCGCAATCCCTTCACTTGCGGACCTTGCTGTTGTCCCGCCCGATCCGCGAGGATGAACGCCGTCAGTTGGAAGCCGGGCTCATGGTCAAGGTGCAGTCCAGTTTTGGCGTTGAAGAAGTGCTCAATCCAGGACTCTGCGTGGAGTGCGATGCGGGAAACTTCCACGTCAATGAAGACCAGTTTTTCG
>CAYXPO010000299.1:0-1892 GCA_964466925.1 uncultured Nitrospirales bacterium | reverse complement strand
CATCCACCGGGAACTGGTGGTTACCACGTTGTGCCGGGAAGCCATGCCGCTATTACGCTACCGGACCGGCGTGGCGTGTGAACTGAGCCGGGCCAAGTGCCCCTGCGGACGCACCGGCATTCTGCTGGCGCCGGGGGAACGGCTCGATGGCCGGCTCCTGGTGCGCGAAACCCCCTTATATCAAGAACAAATTCATGATCTGATGATAAAAAGCCCCATGGCCGGACAACCTTTCGCCATCGAAATCCACGAATGGAAAATTGTGGTCACGGTCGAAATCTCCAGCAGGCTTTTTTCGGACATGATTTGGGGCATGGAGAAAATGCGCAGTGAAATCGAATCCAGTTTTTTGTTCCAACTGGGTGTCAATGCGGAAGTGCGGTTTACCGCCCCGGGCAGCATTGCCCCCCGGACTTGACCGAGCGGTAGATCGGCAAGAAATCTGTTGCTTCTCACTGCGTTTTGTGCTAGAATCTCGCTCATGGGTTTGGGAAACCGAGTGTGACTACAATATCTGGGAGTAGGACGCGGAAGTAATCCAAGATATTGGGGTATATACCGTAAAGAGAGTTGGAACTAATTAGGTAAAGTGTTGTTTCAAGAAGGAGGAACGCAATGAAATGTAAGAGAAATCTATGGTTGGGTGCCTTGGGAGTATTCCTGAGCTTCATCACGGTGGGTGTGGCGCAGGCGGAACTCCAGAACGTGGAAGTGGGTGGGGAAATCCGGACCCGTGGGCGTTGGTACATGAACACGTTTAATCCGGGAACCCAACGTCAAGTTCGTGTTCCGAATAACGCGTTGTTTGGCCGCCCGGTGGGTCCCACCGGCGTTTCGTCCATTTTCAAATGGAATAATGACGGAGATGACTGGAGCCGCATGGAATCTTCAGTGCTGTTGAATGTCAAAGCCGATTTTACGCAAAATGTGACGGCATTCTTCGAACTGTATGATTTCTTTATCTGGGGCGAGGATTTCCGTTCTCAGAACTATATTACCGGGCAGGATATCCGTGCGAATTCCGCGGATGACATCGAAATAAACCAGGCCTATATTGAAGTACGGAAATTATGGGATTCCCCAGTCTCCCTTCGGGTGGGACGTCAAGCCCTCAAGTTTGGAAAAGGCTGGTTGATCACGGACATGCTCACGCCCTCGCAATACGTATCCCATGACGCCATCCGGTTGACCTTCCAACAGGATGACTTTACGGTGGACGCCTTCGCCTCGCGCATTGTCCCCATGATGCAAGACCCCTTTGACAATGTGGACATGTACGGACTCTATGGCACATGGTCGGGATTCAAACCGCTCTCGGTGTCCACCTATTATTTCTTGCTGCACGATCCGCGCCCCATCGAAAATGTTCAGGGTTCGAGTTTGGCGGAGCATGTTGAACGCCTGCTCAACGTGGACAAATACGGCGACACCTATTTGCACACGGTGGGCCTGCGGCTGTTCGGCGGCTATGAGGGATTTGACTATGATTTGGAACTGGCGTATCAGTTTGGCCGTGCCGACCGCTTGGGGTCCATGTTCGTTCCGGTGGGCGGACGCTATGGGGATCAAGACTTGCGTTACAACAATTGGGGCGGTGAATTGACCGTGGGTTACACCTTCCAGGATGTGCCCATGAAGCCGCGGCCTTTTGTCATGGGCATGGTGTTTACCGGGGAAGACAACCGTGACATTTCGTTCGTGGACTGGCTGAACCCGTTCTACCGCCCCAGCGGCAGCGTGAGTTTCAACCGCCTGTTTTCCGACAAGAATTACATGCCGATTGTCAATGACAACGGCCAGTTGTCCAATGTCTGGCAGGCGACCCTTGGTGTGGAATTCCAGCCGACCGACAAGATTTTGGTGCACGTGCATGGCGCCTATGACGGGGTGTT
>CAYXPO010000298.1:0-6339 GCA_964466925.1 uncultured Nitrospirales bacterium | reverse complement strand
GCCAGTGCGTTTGCGGCCAGATTGATCCCCCGGTCCCGCAATTCCCCCAAGGCCCGCGCGCCGGCCTCGTCGCGGTCATGAATGCGAAAGGTGTAGGCGTGCCGCGCGGGGGCGAAAAACCGGTCAAACCAGCGCGGTTCTTTGCCTGATGCCTTGCGCAGGACATAATTCGTGCCCTGATTGCCCGGGCCCAATTCCGCGCTTATCAGAACGCCGTGCCGGAATTTCAGTTCCTTCAGGTGGATGTTGACCCGGGCAAAATACGCCTCCGTCAATTCCGTCTGGAGCATCGAGAAAAACCGTGCAAAGCCCTCCGACGCAAAGGCCCCGGAATGTGCATCGGCAACGCGCTTAAGCCTGTCAAGCAGTTCCATCAGCGCCTGCATCAATTCCACCGAGCCGTGCAGTATGCTGCCCGGATAATTGCTGTGGTGCCCGAACCACCACAGGTTCCGCTTGATTTCGAGCGCCTCCACGGCGGCGTCATACATGCTTTTAACAATGTCCGGATGTTGCAGGCAGTCCCGGAGGACGGCCTGGCGGTAGAGGATGGTGTCCAGTTCTTCGTCCAGCCCCGAGAGGAGAACGCGTTGCGCCACCTGAAACACGAATTTGTCGCCATTCGCCATGGCGGCAAGCAGGGTGTTCAGCGCCAAATCGTGTGTTAGCGCCCCTTCGTTCGGCGGCAACGGCCGTTCCAGGTCGAAATCATGGCCCCGGTATAACAGATGAGCGTTCATGGCTGTAACCGCTCCTTCAGGAGGCCGTAGGTAAGGTGATGCTTTTGGGCAATCGCCAAGGCATAGGAGAGGCCATCGGCCGGTCTCCGCTCGATCTTGTACGTGCGCAGCGTGGGGTCCTCCGGGGCGACCGCGGCGACGGCGCTGACGGTTTTTTCGTTCAGAGAAGAAAGTTCATCCAAGAAGGTTACGCAGACACACAATGCGTCAAGGGCGCAAAGGCGTTCGAGGATTTTTCGGCCCAAATATACGGCGTCTTTCAACGTTGTGGAGGAGAATATCTCGTTGATGATGACGATGCTGTCCGGCGTGGCGCGCTCGAGAATGTCCCGAATCCGTACTAAATCGTCTTCCAGCTTGCCGCGCAGCGTCGAGATGTCCTCGGCCCGCTCAAAATGCGTGAAAAGACGATCAAACAGGAAAAGGCGGGCTTCCGTGCCGGGGACGGGGCAACCAAGGCTCGCCAGATAGTGCATCTGGCCAAACAGGCGCGCGAACGTCGTTTTGCCGCCCTGATTCGGGCCGGTAACCACGAAAATCCGCTCCCCTTCGTCGAGATGGAAATCATTGCAGACAATGCCCGCGTTTTCCCGGAGAAGGTTGGCCGCCAGCGCCAAGTCGAAAGCGTCGCGGACGCGAATCTGCTTGCTTGTTTGCGAAACATGCGGATAGCAGAATTTCAGGCCGGCGCGCTTGAACGGTTCCATGTATTCCAGGTAGGCGGTGTAAAATTGAATCTCACGGTCGAACTCCGCGATTTTTTTGTCCAGAAACCCGGCATTCGCCCTGCAATAGGCCTCGAGGGCGGTAAACACATCGGGATTCAGCCACGCGACCCGTTCCAGCACCATGGCCTCGATATGGCCCATGCCGGACAGGTCCGGGTACTTGACGAGATAATCCTCCACCGATCCTTGCTTGAAGCGCGCGAACGTCTCTTCTACGGCCGCGCTGTAGTTCATCTCGTCATCATAATTGCGCACGGTGATGGTGTTGCTTCGGATGAGCAGGCAGTATCGAACGGCCGATAATCCGGCCTTCAGCGTTCGCGTGTCCTGGAGGAATGCCGTAAAGGGGCCGGACCCGGTGTAGGCCGCCAGATACCCGCGAAAGGCCCGGAGGCCGCGGGAGCGCGGATTCCCCTGCTCCAAATCCCGCAGCAACTTCACCACCGCTTCGCCGTAGGTTTCCGCGGCGGCAAGAAACCAGGCTTCCTTTGCGTGCTTGCAGTAGCTTTTTTCCGCCGCGGCCAGGAGATCATGCATGGACCGCATCTGGCGTGAAAACGCGCCGACGCATTGGAACAAGGCTTCGTTTTCAAGATCATGCATGATTTCGTGGCGATAGGCCACTGCGGCGGGATTCGTCAGGGGGGTGTGAAAAAACGGCTTAAGATTGTACTGCCGCCGGGTGGCGGTGATGGCCTCCACGATTTGATCAAGGCTCAAGTCGCGAAAGAAGTCCGGTTGCGCGGCGGCGCTTTCCAGGGGGGGGCGTCCGTCTTCAAACAAAACGCTCTGAAAACTTTGGGAAACCGCGGCGTGAACGGGGGCCGGACTGGCACACGTTCCGGGCCGCGCCTCGCTTTCCGTTACCGATGAGTGTTCCATGGCCTGCTATATTCTTTTCGGGCGGGACACCGGGGTCCACCCTTCCCATCGCTGGTTCAGCCGTAGGAGTCATCAGCCCTCGGAAGGCGCGGTTCAAGGCGAACTCCATCGCCGCAACGAGGCCAAGTGTACGCAAACGGCGGAAACAAGTCAATCCATCGAATGGGTTGGCCACGATTTTCTCTTGGAAACCGCCCCGCGGTTTCTTCTTCGCGGCGCCGCTGGAGGATGACCCCTTATTCGCCGCCGGCCCGGGATTTTCTCAACCGTTGGGCGGTGCGCTTGAGGGCGGCGGCGCTCCGGTGCCGGACCAGTTCGGGCGGCGACTCCTGAAATTTTTCCAGGGCGTTGAAGAAGCGGTCGAGCACATCGCCGGCGGCGGTGGGGACCAGGAAAAGGTGTGTGTGCGGAATGCGCCGCCCGCGGGCGTACATGCAGACAAAATCAATCTTGTATTCCTTGAGCATCTTTTTGGCCACCGTCCGCGCGCCCTTGAACAGGCTTTCGATCTCCCGATCATTGAGATCGTGCCACCACGGCACGTGCCGCTTGGGAATCATCAGGCAGTGGCCCTCCGTGAACGGATTGATGTCCAGGATGCCCAGGGAAAGATCATCTTCGTAAACCTTGTGCGATGTAGCCCGGCCCGCCACAATCTCACAGAAAATGCATTTTTTCGACTTCGCCATAGAGCCTCCGTAAAACCAAGCCAATCCACGCGGCGGCGGGCCTGCACATGCAGGCCGTTGCGCCTGATTTGTGCCTGCCGCCCTTGTGGAATGACATTTGACCAGAATACACGGCGGAACGTCAACTCGCGGAAGTGCGCCCTGGGAAAAGAATATACGCCCCGTTACAAGGCCTCGGGGGCCTCCTTCGGAAGAAGCGCGCGCAGGTATTCCCGGTTCATCGCCGTGATATGCGACACCTGGATTTCCTTGGGGCAGGCCGCCTGGCATTCGTAGTGTTTCGAACAACTGCCGAAACCTTCTTCATCCATTTGCCGGACCATCGCGTTCACCCGCCGTTTGCGTTCGGGATCGCCCTGCGGCAGCCGGCACAGGTGCGATATCTTCGCCGCCGTGAACAGGCTGGCGGAAGCATTGGGGCAGGCCGCCACGCAGGCCCCGCAGCCAATGCAGGCGGCGGCGTCCATGGCCCGCTCCGCCACCGGTTTCGGGATCAGCACGGTGTTGGCTTCGGGCGCGGCCCCGGTTCGCACGGATACATAGCCCCCCGCCTGAAGGATGCGGTCGAGCGCGGACCGGTCCACCACCAAATCTTTGACGAGGGGAAACGCCTTGGCGCGGAACGGTTCGATGGTGACCACCTCGCCATCCCGGAAATGCCGCAGGTAAAGCTGGCAGAGCGTGGTGGCCCGTTGCGGCCCATGCGCCTGCCCATTGACCACCGCGCCGCACGTGCCGCAAATCCCCTCCCGGCAATCATGCTCGAATGCGATAGGCTCCTCACCCGCCCTTTCCAATTCCGCATTTACACTGTCCAGCATCTCCAGGAAAGACATGTCCTCCGAGAGTGCCTTCGCTTCATAGGTTGCGAAGTGCCCCGCATCCCCCGGCCCGGCTTGCCGCCACACCCGCAATGTAAGGGAGAGTGTCCTTCCTGTCACTATTTGTAACTCCTCTGGGCCAAGGGAACCGCCTCGAAGGTCAATGGCTCCGGATGAAGCGCGGGCGTTTCCCCGCCGCCGCTGTATTCCCACGCGGCCACGTAACAAAAATGATCGTCATCCCGCCGCGCCTCGTTATCCCCGGTCTGATACTCCTCCCGGAAGTGTCCGCCGCACGACTCATTCCGGTGCAGCGCGTCCCGGCACATCAATTCGGCCAGTTCCAGGAAATCCGCCACGCGGCCCGCGCGTTCCAGCACTTGATTGAATGTCCCGGGGGACCCCGTCACATTCACGTTGGCATAAAATTCCTCCCGCAGTTCCGGAATGCGTTTCAACGCCGCCTGAAGCCCCTGCGCCGTCCGCGCCATGCCGCAATGCTCCCACATCAGCAGGCCCAAGGCACGGTGCAGTTCATCCACGGTCTTGGCGCCCCGAAGACCCGTGAGCCGTTCAAGCCGCGCCTGCACGTCACGCACCGCGTCCCGCGCGGCGGCATGATCCGTCCCCACAGCGGCCGGCCCCGCCTTCGCCAAAAAGTCTCCCAGGGTGTGCGGCAAGATGAAATAGCCGTCCGCAAGCCCTTGCATCAAGGCGCTCGCGCCAAGCCGGTTGGCCCCGTGATCCGAAAAATTCGCCTCGCCCGCCACAAACAACCCCGGCAGGTTGCTCATCAGGTTGTAATCCACCCACAATCCCCCCATGGTGTAATGCACCGCCGGATAAATCATCATGGGCGTTTTGAACGGGTCCGCGCCCACGATGCGTTCGTACATCTGGAACAAATTGTCGTACTTGTCCTCCACCGCCTTGCGGCCCTCCCGCTGAAAGGCATCGCGCAGATCGAGATACACCGCTTGCCCGCCGCCCACGCCGTACCCGTTGTCGCACACGCGCTTGACCATCCGCGACGCCACGTCCCGGGGCGCCAGGTTGCCGTACGCCGGATACTGTTCTTCCAGAAAATACCACCGCGCTTCTTCCGGAATCGCCTCCGGCGGGCGGGGATCGTTTTTCGCGCGCGGCGCCCACACGCGCCCGTCGTTGCGCAAACTTTCACTCATCAGCGTCAATTTGGATTGATAATCCCCGTGGACCGGAATGCACGTGGGATGAATCTGCGTGAAACACGGATTGGCGAAAAACGCCCCGCGTTTGTGCGCGCGCCACGCCGCCGTCACGTTCGAGGACCGCGCATTCGTGGATAAATAGTAGAGGTTGCCGTAGCCGCCCGTCGCCAAAACCACCGCATCGGCCAAGTGTGTTTCCAGCGCGCCCGAAACCAGGTGGCGGCACACAATCCCCACGGCGCGGTTGTTCACCACGATCAAATCCTGCATCTCGCGGCGCGGATACATCTCCACATGCTTGCGCGCCACTTCCTTCATCAACGCGCCATAGGCCCCCAGCAGCAGTTGCTGGCCCGTTTGGCCCCGTGCATAAAAGGTGCGCGACACCTGTGCGCCGCCAAACGACCGGTTATCGAGATAGCCGCCGTACTCGCGCGCGAACGGCACGCCCTGCGCCACGCACTGATCAATAATTGCGCCGCTTATTTCCGCCAGGCGGTACACATTCGCCTCGCGCGCCCGGAAATCGCCCCCCTTTATGGTGTCGTAAAACAAACGATGGACGCTGTCGCCGTCGTTCTGATAATTCTTGGCCGCATTGATCCCGCCCTGCGCCGCGATGCTGTGCGCGCGGCGCGGACTGTCTTGCAGGCAAAACACCTTGACCGAATACCCCAACTCGCCCAAGGATGCCGCCGCCGAGGCCCCGGCCAGCCCCGTCCCCACCACAATCACCGTGAAACGGCGCTTGTTCGCCGGGCTGACCAGCTTCATCTCGAAGGTATGCCGGGTCCATTTCTCCGCAAGCGGACCATCGGGCACGTGGGCATCGAGCATCCGGATTACACTCCTCTCAGGTGCGTCATAATGAAAACATAAATTGGGATGGAACTGAATCCCAATGCAATCAATAAACCGAAAAGACGCGCCACAAAATTAACCTTTGCGGTGGCCGCCTCCGTCAACACCCCCAGGGTCACCCAAATCGTGGATACTGCGTTGCTGAAATGCAGCCCCGCCGCCCACACCGCCGCCAAATAAAACAGGGAATGCAGGGGATCGCTGAACGAACCCCAGACCACGCCGTACAGTCCGAGACTTTGCCCGCCGTTTATCCCCGCCACCACGGACCGGGGGCCGGTTTTATCCGCCAGAACGAAATCATACAGGTGAAACAGGACAAACGCGAGAACCATCAAGCCTGTGTACATCATGGTGCGTTTCACCAGATTGGTGTTGCCCATATACTTCCGCACCGCATAGTCAGTGGTGCGCGCCGCGCGATTCGC
>CAYXPO010000297.1:0-6352 GCA_964466925.1 uncultured Nitrospirales bacterium | reverse complement strand
CCCGACTTTCTTGCGTTTGGAAAATCTCCGGACGTTCTCCAACAACGGTGGATTCCTGTGTGGCAATACCATCCGCTACCGTAAAGTCCACCAAAACGGGCACCAATTTCAGGTTGTGCGCATTAGCAGCCGCAATAAGGGCAGCCATATCTTCATGAACTTTACCGTCTAACTGAAGATCTTGGGTAATCCCCGCGCGCAAGTCACAGAAAACAAATACGCGCACAACACGCACACATTTATCCTCCAGAAAAGCAAAATCCTCATCGAGTTGCGTGGTGGATATGGACGATGAGAAACCGCCATGCGGTGTGGAGCCCCATAGCCCTATGTCCCAACCGTAATTAATCCAAGGATAGTTGACTCCAGAGCATTCCTGAAATTCCGGCTCACGCTCAGAAGCAGCCACACCAGGCGTTTCACTGTAAGCGGCATGAGTAAAGACATCGATGCTGCCAACAACGGATTCATCGATAATCCAGTTGAATGCAGAAACACAATCGAGAAAGGTTCCGATGCTGGCGCACACAGGTGCGGCCGGAGTAAGGTCGCAAAGGCAAAGACCAACGTTCACCTCAAGGTCATCCGAAAGCTCCTGTATAAGGGCTTCCGTGGCCGAGGAATCTTGTGTAAGGAAGCCAACGCCCAACCGGACAAAAGCATCCACGGCCAAAGCTGCGGCACCGGCTTCGGCGCAATCTGTAATATCCAACACGCCTAACAAACTTTGTATGCCATTGAGTATAAAATCAATGTAGTCCACGGCGTTCAGCCGTACAAAGGTAAGGGGGTCATGGGCCATCGCCTCATCGATCTTATCGATAAGCGGACCAGCCAGAGGCGGCATATTTATCAGAACAGACAACGCCCTTGCCACACTTCCATAAGTATGTACCGGACACTCATTAATCTCTATTTCACGAAATGGGTCCGAGTATAGGTCAATTGGCATTAGCGGTTCCTGGCGTTGAAAATAGCCAACCAGATTGATGTTGAACGGCGAACTCCGTGGCAGCAGAAACGCAGGGCGAATTTCAGCCGGTCCCACTATTGCCGTCCATCGCTTGAGATGGTTTTGAAACAAATAAGAGGTATCGCTGTTTTGAGTCACTTGGAGACCAGTGTCCAACTCCCAAGAATCACCAATACCGTTGGAGTCTTTGACCTCAGCCTCCATCATGTCCTCCATAAGCCAGAAGCCCACAGCACGCCGTGTGGTTTCTTCAGAAAGCGAAGTATCTCCAAGCATCTGATGGTATAAATAAGCTCTACCGCCGACCACCACCCCTACAAGTGCATTCCCGGAAATCTGTACTTCATTTTCATACACCTCACCACCATATACCAGCACATTCCCTGGGGAGAAGACTGTATCTCCAGAAAAAACAACGGATAGCGTCTCTTCGCCTTCGCCTTCCACTTGCCCTTCTACAACCCCTTCACCCTCTATTTGCCCTTCTGTTGTACCTTCAGCTACGCCTTCACCCTCGCCTTCACAGGATTCATGCGAGCCCGCCCCTGGCGCAAACGTATCCTCCGAATCACACTGCGTATGGTATCCACCGGAATTAAAGAACTGAATCACCCGCAACAATTCCGACAGATTGATGTGCCAATCTTGAGTATTGTAGTCACTGGCATGGGGTGTACAGCTCTGATTACCAGGTCCCGGATTGAATCCATCTTCACCCATGGGATCACAATGAAAACCATTCGAATTGAAGAACTGAATGATACGCAGCAACTCGCTCAAATTAATAGCGTAATCCCTGCCGGTGTCGGCGGAGTGGTACTGCGCCGCGGACGGGAGTGCGGCGCACAGCGTCAGCGCAACCAAGTACAGAGCTTTCCATACAAAAGAACTCTTTCGCTTCTGCACTGACCCAAACCTCTCACATTATACTTGAGCTTCCCCCCATCTTTCGACGGTTACCGGGGCAAATTAAAATGTCGTAATACAGTGGTGAACCGGGGGTCCCCACTGCTTGACCTGATCGTAGACTATCAGAGCGGTTTCGGCATTTCAACTGACGTGCCGGAGCCCGGACGGGCCGCCGAGAATGGGCCCTTCATGGAGCTCGTCGGAGGCGGCCCGGACGGGCGGGCGCCGGGGCGCGGGATTCATGGCCCGCCCCCCGCATGGTGGCACTGGGCCGGGGTTTGGTTGCCCAGCGAACCGTGCGGGCGCTCGTGGTGGTAGAACCGGAAGTACCGGGCATGCTCCGCGTGCAACGGGTGGCCATCGGCCTATTCGCACAGTTAAATGTCCTCTTCGCAGGGCGTGCCGCGGGGTATTTTGTGTCATTCAACAGGTGAATATAGACAAGGGGCTTATTTTCATTGAGTTGCGGAGAGGTAAAAAGTAAAATCAAGGGCGGTGCTTGGGTTGGAAAGATATTCCGATAGGAGTGAGTGATAAAACAGGCGGGACGAAACATGGATGCGTGTCCGAAACAGTATATTTATTCCTACCCGCGGCCGATGGTGACGGTGGATGCGGTGGTGTTTACGGAACGGGAGGGGCGGCGGGCGGTGTTGCTGATCCAGCGGAAGCATGATCCGTATGCGGGGGCATGGGCGCTGCCGGGCGGGTTTGTGGAGATGGAGGAGGCGCTGGATGCGGCGGCGGCGCGGGAATTGGAGGAGGAAACAGGGCTCCGGGGGGTGCCGTTGGAACAGTTTTATACCTTTGGCGATCCGGGGCGCGACCCGCGCGGGCGCAGCATCTCGGTGGCGTATGTGGGGGCGGTGGATTGGCGGACGCAGCACCCGCAGGGGAACGATGATGCCGCCGACGCGCGCTGGTTCCCCCTGGACGAACTTCCGCCCCTGGCGTTTGATCATCGTGCAATTGTGGAGTACGCTGTAAGATTCAGGTTTAAGGAGCCTTTGGGATGAAAATCCGGGACACGGACGCCTTGCTGGTCGTGGATGTTCAGAATGATTTCTGTCCGGGCGGCGCATTGGCGGTGTGCGGCGGGGATCAGGTGGTAACGCCCATCAACCGCGTGATGGGTCCTTTTGACCATCTGGTGTTTTCGCGGGACTGGCACCCGCGGGACCATTGCAGTTTCAGTGATGCGCCGGAATTCCGCGACGGAAGCTGGCCGGAGCATTGCGTGCAGGATTCGCCGGGGGCGGAGTTTCACGGGGACTTGCGGGTGCCGCTGGACGCGATTTTTGTCTATAAGGCAACCCACGCGGAGAAAGAATCGTATAGTGCCTTTGATGAGACCGGTCTGGCGGATACCCTGCGGCGGCGCGGGGTGAACCGCGTGTTTATCGCGGGCTTGGCGACGGTTTATTGCTTAAACCCCACGGCGCTGGACGCCTGGCGGTACGGGTTCGAGGTGGTGGTGATTGAAGATGGCTGCCGGGGGGTGGCGAAAGAGACCACCGAGGCGGCGCTGGAAGAGATGAAAGCGGCCGGGGTGCGTTTCTGCCGGTCCGGAGACTTTTTATGAACGGGAAGACGCAGGCCTGGTTTAACCGGGAAGGGCTCGCCCTGCTGACGGATTTCTATGAGCTGACGATGATGGCGGGCTATTGGAAAGAGGGCCGGACGCAACAGCGGGTCAGTTTTGATTATTTTTTCCGGAACCTTCCGCCGCATGCAGGTTTTGCGGTGACGGCGGGGCTGGAATCGTTCCTGGATTATCTGGAGCATTTGCGGTTCGAAGAAGACGACATCGAATACCTACGGTCGCTGAAGGTGTTCGATGAGGCCTTCTTGAAATTCTTAAAGCGGTTCCGGCCACGGTTTGACGTGAACGCGATAGCGGAGGGCTCGCTGGTGTACCCCTTCGAGCCGGTGGTGCAGTTGGAGGGGACGATATTCGAAACGCAATTGATCGAAACGGCGTTGCTGAACCTGATCAATTTTCAGACGCTGATTGCCACGAAGGCGGCGCGGGTGTGTCTGGCGGCGAACGGGGAGCCGGTGATGGAATTCGGATTGCGGCGGGCGCATGGGCCGGACGGCGGGTTGAGCGGATCGCGCGCGGCGTATATCGGGGGATGCACGTCAACGTCGAACGTGCTGGCGGGAAAGGCCTATGGCATTCCGGTGTCCGGCACGCACGCGCACAGCTGGGTGATGAGCTTCGGCTCGGAACTGGAAGCCTTTCGCGCCTTCGCCCGGCAGTATCCGGAACGCTGCGTATTGTTGGTGGACACCTACGACACGGTGAAGTCGGGGATTCCGAACGCGATCCAGGTGTTTAAGGAAATGCGGGAGCAGGGGGTGAACATCCGCCCCGCGATTCGGCTGGACTCGGGGGATTTGGCGAAGCTGAGCAAAATCGCCTACCGGATGATGATGGAGGCGGGCCTCGAAGACCCGATCATCGTGGGTTCCAACGACCTGGATGAGGATTTGATCGCGGACCTGAAGCGGCAGGGGGCGAAATTGAACGCGTGGGGCGTGGGCACGCATCTGATCACCGCGCATGATTCACCGGCCCTCAATGGCGTGTACAAGCTGGTGGCGGTGTGGGACGGCCAGGATTGGCAGCCGCGCATAAAAACCACGTCCAATGTGGAAAAGGCCACGGACCCCGGGCGCAAGCAGTTGGTGCGGTACTACGACGCGGACGGATATCCGCTGTGCGACATGATGTACTTGGCGGAAGAGCGGTATCAGAAGAGCGGCGTTATCGAGGGCCGGTTGCGTTCCCAGCCGCACGTGAAGACGCGCCGGATGGGCGCCGTGCGTTCGGAAGTGCTGCTGCAACCGGTGTTCCGCAAAGGGAAGCGGGTGGGCAAGCGCCCCAACATTCATGCCTTGCGCGAACGCGCCCGCGCCGGTATCGCCGCCCTGCCCGAGGAATATAAACGGCTCCGCAACCCGGAAATTTACCGCGTGCTGCTGTCCAGCCGGATAGGCGAATTGAAGGATGCCATGCTGTCCAATCCGGACGGGGCGTAAGAGACCCTGTCTGCGGTATGGATTATTTCCCGCAAATCCGGGCGGGGGGGCGAAACATCGTACGCCATGTTCCCGCCGAAGAGGTGGCATCGCTACAAGAGGCCATCGCCGGGTACATGCTGCTTCGCACATTGGCCGAAAAGTATGCGGATGAAATCATCCGCCGTACGCGCCCAAAACGTGTCAAGCGCAAAAAAGAGAACCCACTCGGCCAAAAGAGAAATCCCACTATTCCACAGTATTAAAAACCTCTGCCCGGGCAAAAGGACCGAAACATTTGAAACAGGCTTTTTTCGTGATTATCATGAACGCCTCAAAGCAATAGTCCCCGCTATGCTCCGTGGTCCGGTCCCACAACACAAAGGAACGATATATTCATGCGGAAAAAAGTATTCCGTGAAAAAGTGAAATCCGCGAAGGTTCCGCGCACGCCGAAGACAAAGAAGCCGGAGCATATGTCGCTGGAGGAGTGGCAGATTGCACTGCGGCGCGAGTACGGCCGGGAACAAGCGTTCAAGGTGAAAAATTTGACGGCGGAGCCGGTGTTTTCGGAGTTTGCCGTGACAAATCCGAAGAGCGGACGCACCTATCGCGTGGCGATTCGCGGGAAGGAACTGGGGGTGAATTTCTGTTCGTGCCCGGATTTTTCGGTGAATACCCTGGGCACGTGCAAGCATATCGAGTGGCTGTTGAACAAACTGGAGCGGAAACGGGAGGGGAAGGCGGCCTTGCAGGCGGGGTTTTTCGCGCCGTATTCAGAAGTGTACCTGTGGTACGGCCTCCAACGGAAGGTATGTTTCCGGGCGGGCCTGCATTGTCCGAAAGACCTGCTAACGCTGGCGGCGCGGTATTTTGACGAAAAGGGCGTTCTGTTTCCCGGCGCGGTCTTGGCGTTTGAGCGGTTTATGCGGGAGGCGCAGGCGTTTGATCATGAGCTTCGGGTGTATGGCGACGCGCTGGAATACGTGGCGCGGGCGCGCGATGATATGCGCCGCCGCGAGGCCATTGCACGCGTGTTTGAGGGTTCGGAGGCCGCCCGTGCCTTCAAATCGCTGGTGAAGACCAAACTGTATCCGTACCAACAGAAAGGGGCGTTGTTTGCGGCAAAAGCCGGACGGTGCCTGATCGCGGACGATATGGGGCTGGGGAAAACGGTGCAGTCAATCACGGCGGTGGAAATCCTGGCGAAGACGGCGGGGGTGGAGCGGGCGCTGGTGATATGCCCGGCCGCACTCAAGCATCAATGGAAGCAAGAGGTGGAGCGGTTCACGGCCCGCGCGGCGATGGTTATCGAAGGGTTTGTGCCGGAACGCCGCATGGGGTATCAGGCGGACTCTTTTTACAAGATTACGAACTATGACACGGTCCACCGGGATATGGACCTGATTCAGGGGTGGCGTCCGGACGTGGTGATCCTCGATGAGG
>CAYXPO010000296.1:3743-6360 GCA_964466925.1 uncultured Nitrospirales bacterium | reverse complement strand
GGTAGCGGTTTCCACCAAGGGAAGAAAAATTCCGCCACTCGCGCTGAATAGGGCCTTCTTCCTTCAAATCGGCTGCCAGTAAATAGAACAACTGCTGCACGTCTTTGGGCAGTTTCAGCAGCACATGAGCCACTTTTTTCTTCAGGCGCACATGATATGTCATATGGTTATAATATAACCTATCCAGGGAAAGATGTCAAGCTATCCAGGAAAAAGGCATGAACGGTTTTGACGGCAATGATGACACAATACGCTTAGGGCGTCCTTTCGGACGCCCTAACGATTTGAGGAGGATCGTGTCAAGTAGCGGCTACACCGGCACGCCGGCTTCCGTGGGCTGGCCGGTCTTGACCTCTTCGGGTTCGGTGAATTCCACTTCCTGTTGCTGCGGCAGGCGCGGCTGAACGTTGATTTCGCACTTGTCGCCGTCGCAGAACAGGTCCTGGGCCTCGTCCGTGTTGATCATCTCGAAGTCGAGCGGCTTGAGTTTGGACACGGCGAGTTCATAGGCTTCCTTGGTGATTTCCTGATAGGGCGCCTGCGGATAATTATGCTCCTTCAGCGGCAGGAAGCTGATGGACTTCAACCGCGTTTCATACAGTTCCAGGATAAATGAAATGTCCTTGGCTTCGGCGGGCAGGAAGGTGATGGTCGCGCTCACTTGGTTGTCCGCCCAGTAATACTGCATTTGGGCCACATTCTCCACCTGCTCCCACACCGACACCTCCGACTTGGACCGATCAAAATACTTGTCTTGAACCGGGAAATAGACCACCAGCGTATTGTCCCCATACACCGATTCTTCGATCCGGTAGCCCGCCCGGCGGATGGGATCGATCAGCGGGCTCGTCTTGTCCACCCGGATCGTGCGGAAATAATACTTTGAATGCGGGTAATGGATTCCCGGCGTGACCCCCGGCAACAGCGACACCGTGCCGCTCGGCTTCACGCTCGTCTTCTTCACGCTTTCCGGCACGCACAGCCACTGCGAATAAATCTTGTCGAGTTTGCACACATACTGATAGCCGTCATCACACCACCGGAAATGTTCCCGGCGGCCGTGGCGCTGGAAGCTCTCCACAATCCCCGACTGCGAAAGCCCGATGCGCCGGTTGCGCAGCATGATGGCGTTCGTGCGCTCATTGTGCGTCGGGATCAGCGTCACCGTTTTCGCATAGAGGTAGGCAAACTTCAAGGTGCGCTTGTATTCCTCGAGCGATTCGTGCCGCGACGGAAAGGTCTCCACCAGATTGCAGATTTCATACGACTCGAGGCTTTGCTCCGCGCAGGGATTCGTCCCCGCCACCTTTGCGTCCGCCCACGTGGCGCCATCCTTGAGCCGTCCGAAGGCCCGTGCATTTTCCACCCAGAAATAGCCCGGTTCGCCATTCTTCGCGGTTTGCGCCCCCACCATGTGATAGTCCATGCCTTCATACGCGCTGACGCTGTTGTTGGAGGCCCACCGCCACGCCGTGAGCTTGTCCTCGTGCAGCTTCGGATCTTTCAGCTCCAGATAGTCCGTGTCGTCCGGACTCCCCAGCGCCAGCTCCGCCGTGCGCCGCACGCCCCCCGACACCACGCATTTCCCAATCACGTTCATCAAATCCGTGATGTCCGTCGAGCTGATCTGATGTCCGCCGCGCGCCTGAAGAATCTTCGTGATGTTTTCGACGCATTCAATCAGCGGCCCCGGCCCCGGCGCAATCCCGCCAAAGGTCTGGATGGGCGAACCCATCGGACGAATCTTCGAGTAATCAATATGCGCCGGACGCCGCCCGCGCCCCACATACGCGTTCAGCACGCTGCGCACCAGATCGCACCACCCCTCTTTCGAGTCCTCCACCACATGCGTGAACTCGCCCACAATCGGCTCCTGAATCGTGACCTTCCCCGCGCCTTTCGTGTCGAACGCCACCCCCACCCCCAGCATGGACATGTCCATCAGGAAACAGAACGGCTCCGCGAAATCCGTGTCAATTTCCTCCGTGGACACAAACGCGCAGTTGTTCAGCGCCGCCGATCCCCGCTTGTAAATGTAGTCCGTCCCCATCATCCACAGCCCGCGCCCCGGCGGCAGGAATTTGAAGTTCCACATCAGCCGGAACATCTCCTGCGCCGACCGCTGCGCCTTGTTGGGGTTCCACGGCAGCTTCAGATTCATGCAATGGTTCTGCTGAATCGTGTAGCAGCCCTCCACCACCCGCCTCACCGACTCCCAGTACTCTTCCGTGCGCCGCCCCTCCAAGGGCCGCGCATAGGTCCGCTTGAATGTGATGTACCCCAAGGGGCCCCAATCCGGCTGTTTCCCCTTGAATTCCGCCAAAAACTTGTCGGTCAATACAAATCGTTCCCGTACCGTAAACATTAGTACGCCTCCCACACTTCCTGGTCCATGTTCCGCTTCCGCCAATAAACCTTGTTATATCTTTCCGTGAGCCGACTTCACCCACGGCAAATCATCCACCATCTCCACGTCATAATCCGCGAACACATTCGGGTACCGCTCCCGGACAATCCGGTAGACTTCGCCAAAAAGAAGCCGGATTTCCTCTTCCGCGTGCGGCTCCGTGCGCAATTCAATCACATGCCGCAAGGTCCGGAAATTGCACGACCACCC
>CAYXPO010000296.1:0-3733 GCA_964466925.1 uncultured Nitrospirales bacterium | reverse complement strand
GTCGTCGCCAATCCTATCGGAGCCACCCGCCGGAACGCCGACGTCAACTTCTTCTTCGATTCAAATGTCTTTTCATCGTCTATCGCATACAGCGCCGCCAGTTCCCGCTGAAGGGTCTCCAGCTGTTCCAGCGTCCGCGTAAATATCTCCATGCCCTGCTCGTGCTCCCGGATATGCACCGGCACATACGCCGACAAGGCATCCAGCCGCACAAACCGGAGCGACTCCTGCGACACCGCCGTCCCCGCACGGTGCCGCACCAACTCGTGCGTCACCACCCGGCTCACGTCCGCGAAGATGAAATTCACCACCGCGTGTTCCAGTACGCTTCCATGCCCCACCTGGACGATATTGTCCAGGTAAGCCGCGTTCCCTTGGCGCACCCGCGTCACATTCGGGTTCAAACCCGGCTCGAACGACCGGTAGCACAACCGGCCCATCACCTCGCACAAGGCCTCGCCATCGCTCGGAGCCTCGGTTTTCCAGCCCGGAACGCCGATATGCTCAAAATACGCGCCAAGACCCGCCTCCACCACGCGCGTCTCGCCGACCAAGAACACTTTCGGTTGAACAAATTTCACCCTGTCATCCTCAACTTACTTCACACAGCACAGGAATCCATATCCACCACCCATGGGGGAGCATCCCGTCTCCGCCCACATATATGGGGATCAAAGACCCTCTGGGCTGAAACTTTCCGCTCTCCCCAACAGCTTCAGGCCGCAAACGGCCCAAGCCAAGAGAAACGCATTATAGGTCCCGGCATGGCCTTTGTCCAGTGCTTTTTTTTCATCCGATTCCACACTTGAATTCATAGTTTTCGCACCCACAAGGCATTTTGAAAAAATCAATATATAGTATGTATATCGAGTTAAGGACACAATATATTGCATATATGCGGTCCTGCATAGCCCTGTATTTCCAAAATGTTAAAATCACGTCATGATTGCGTGAGCACCTTTTCATAAACCACCGGCAAGCCCTGAAAATGCCACCCAAAACACGCCTCTTGCCATTCCCCAAAACGCCCGATTCCCGCCTCCCGGGTTCGTTCCCCCGCAGCGGCAAAAATGTAAAATTAAGTAAACATTTGACGTGATTCCGCTCCGCTTTTAATCACTCAACCCGGAGAGATAAACACAATATATTGTATATTAAATCAATTATCGTGCCTTAAAATACAATATATAGACACATTCAATTTGCCGGGTAATTCTCTTGAGGGAAGCAGAAATTCATTTTGCAAAGGATTTCCCAGCCTCCTCTCTGCACCGCCGAGCATGTTTTTAGTTTCCCGGCAAAGAACGGCCCCATTTTCTTGCGCCGCATTGGAACAATGACCTACACTCATGCGGCAACCCGGTACCGGGTTCACATCGCACGGGAGTCAAGGAATACTATGGTGGACGGTATACTGCTTCGATTCATGAGTTTACTGGGGTTGGGATGCCTCATTGCCCTTGCCTGGCTGCTTTCGGAAAACCGGACGAACGTCCGCTGGCGCGTGGCCGTATGGGGCGTAATGCTGCAAATCCTCCTGGGGCTGATGGTATTGCGCGGCGGCGCGGGCCGTTGGTTTTTCGATGGCGTAAAATCCGGGTTCGATTTGCTCACGCAAGGCAGCGCGGCGGGCGCGCAATTCGTGTTCGGCAGCGTGACCAGCGTCTTTCAACTGGACCACGCCACGATCCTCAACGCGGATGGAAGCGCCACGGAAGCCGCGCCGTTCCTCTTCAACACCATGCTGGCCTTCAGGGCGCTGCCCGTGATCATCTTCGTGTCCGCGGTGTCCATGATTCTTCAACATCTCGGCATTATACAGGCCGCGGTGCGCGGCATCGCCTGGCTGATGCAACGCACCATGAAAACCTCCGGCGCCGAAACGTTCACCGCCGCCCTCCAGATTTTCCTCGGCATCGAATCCGTCAGCGCGATCAGCGGCTACATCAAAACCATGACCCGTTCCGAAATCTTCACGATCATGGTCGCGTTTCTCGCCACCATCGCCGCCAGTGTCATGGTCATTTACGCAGGATTCGGCGCACAGCCCGGACATCTCCTCGCCGCCTCGCTCATGAGCGCCCCCGCCGCGTTGGCCATCGCCAAGATCATGGTGCCCGAAACGGCGGCCCCCCAAACGGCCGGGACTGTGTCCGTAAACGTTCCCCGCGAAACCCACAATGTTTTTGACGCCGCCGCCCAGGGCGCTTCCATGGGCCTCACCATGGCGCTGAACGTGGCGGCCCTGTTGATTGTGTTCGTCGGATTGGTGCACCTGCTGGACATGGCGGTCATAACCATCACGGGCGGCACGCTGGCAGGCCTCTTGGGATATCTCTTCCGCCCATTTGCCCTGCTTCTGGGGGTTCCCTGGCAGGATATCCGCCCCGTTTCCGAGTTACTCGCCACGAAAACCATCTTCAATGAATTTCTGGCGTACCAGCACATGCAGCAGCTTATCGCCCAACAGGCCCTCACCCCGCGTTCCATCACCATCGCCACCTACGCCCTGTGCGGTTTCGCGAATCCCGGAAGCATCGGCATCATGATCGGCGGCCTCTGCGCCCTCGCCCCCGAACGCCGCCCCGAAGTGGCCCAGCTCAGTCTCAAAGCCTTCCTCGGCGGCACTCTCGCCACCTTCATGACCGCCTGCATCGCCGGCCTGTTCGCGGGCGGATAAGCCCTACTTCAGCCGGCCGCGCATGTCCTCCGCCACCGAATCAATGATTTCATCGAGGGAGGTCTTCGGCACATACCCAATCGCCCGGTGAATTTTATCCAGGCATGGTTCACGGTGGCGCATGTCCTCATAGCCTTCACCATAGGCTTCCTCATACGGGATATATTTCAACGCCGAGGTGCTGCCGGTCCGCCCAATAATCCGCTTCGCCAAATCCTCCATCGAAACCCGCGTGTTGCTGCCGATGTTGTACACCTCCCCGTTCACGTCCGCCCGATCCATCAGCGTAACCAGCGCCGGCACCACGTCTCCCACATAGGTGAAACAACGCGTCTGCTTTCCGTCCCCATAGACCGTCAGCGGCTCATTGCGCAGGGCCTGCCCCACGAATGTCGGGATCACCATCCCATACCGTCCGGTCTGCCGCGGCCCCACCGTATTGAACAACCGCGCGATCACCACCGGATGCCGCTTCTGCCGCCAATAGGCCAACGCCAGGAATTCGTCAATCGCTTTGGATGCCGCGTAACACCACCGGTGACGGTTCGTCGGCCCCATCACCCGATCATCCTCCTCATGAAAAATCTCCCGCGCGCCCCGGCCGTAAATCTCGCTCGTCGAGGTGATCAACAGCTTCCGCCGGTACCGGCATGTTTCCTCCAGCACCACCTCCGTGCCCCAAATATTGTTCACAATCGTATGAATCGGATCATTCACCACCAGGTGCACGCCCACCGTCGCCGCCAAGTGAAACACCACGTCCACCTCCCGCACCAGGTCCCGCACGATTTCCTGATTCATCGTCGAGTCAATAATGCACTCCACCCCCGCGATATGCTCGATATTTTCAAACCGGCCCGTGCTCAGATCATCCAGCACCACCACATGATCGCCCCGCGCTGTCAGCGCCTCGCACAAATGCGATCCGATGAACCCCGCCCCGCCCGGGACCAGTACCCGCATAGTCCATACTCCAAAATGTGTCTTACTTTGTATCTTACTCTGTAGGGTGGGTGAAGCGAAGCAAAACCCACCATTCGCAATCTGTAGGGT
>CAYXPO010000295.1:0-6373 GCA_964466925.1 uncultured Nitrospirales bacterium | reverse complement strand
ACCGCGCCCGGGCTCTCGAACATGAATTGGCCTGGATTCGCAAGAGCAACCGCGACCGCCGGGAACTCAGTCAGGCGCGCCTCTCCCAGTACGAACAACTGCTTGCGCGCGAGCAGGCCGCCAGCAAACAGGATACCGCCGTGATTCAGATCGCGCCCGGCCCCGAATTGGGCGATCAGGTTATTGAATATACGGGCGTCTCCAAGCAATTCGACGATAACGTGCTGTTCAAAAACCTCAGTTTCATCGTACCCAAGTCGGCGATCATTGGCATTATCGGTCCGAACGGAACGGGCAAATCCACCTTGCTGAAGATGATGGTGGGACAGGAACAACCGGATTCCGGTGAAATTAAGATCGGCGCCACCGTCAAAATATCCTATGTGGAACAAGAGCGCCGCGCCTTGCAGGGTGATTTAAGCTTGCTGGACGAGGTGGGGGGGGGCAGTGATTTTGTCATGATTGGAAAGCGGGAAATCCCCATCCGCCAATACCTTTCCCGGTTCGGGTTTCGCGGCGCGGACCAGCAAAAGCTCTCCAACCAGCTTTCCGGCGGCGAACGGAACCGCTGCAATCTCGCCAAACTGCTGAAAGACGGCGGCAATGTCCTCTTGATGGACGAGCCGACCAACGACCTCGACGTCAACACGCTGCGCCTGCTGGAAGAAGCCATTTTGGACTTCACCGGCTGCGTGATGGTGATCAGCCACGACCGTTTCTTCCTGGACCGCATCTGCACGCATCTGCTGGTGTTTGAAGGCAATCAGCAGGTTCGCTGGTTCAAGGGGAACTACCAGGAGTATGAAGAATGGCGGCTCAAGGAACTGGGCTCGCGCCTCTTCGAAAACCGCCGCGGCCGCTACCGCAAAATCGTCAAATCCTGATTATCCGGTGTCTAGCCCTGATAACGGCTTAAAAAGTTACTTTGCTGCTGATATAAAACATGTCCGCGTCATCATCATCAAGGCCGCCGACAAAGACCTGCCCATTACCGTCCACAAACGCACCGTCTTTTACGGCCTCGCCGGTGAATTGATGTGACCAGCCCGCCTCGAAACTGAGATCTTCGGAATAGGAATACGTGGCGCAGAGAAGCGTAGTGAAACCAAGGTCTTTGGCCCCGGACCGGGTAAGAAATGGAAACGGCCAACCGAATGGAACCTTATATGAACCAATACGTTTCATGAGTGGAGTGTCAAAGGGCGATACGGCCTGGAGGTACATGACTTCACCCGTCACCTCAATGCTCTCCGTGACTTTTCCGGAAAGGCCGGTGGATAAGGTCCAGACATTGGACAGGGCACTTCCGTCGAAGAAGAAATTATCCTCCCAGGAGGAGAAGAGACGGTTGAAGGACACACTGGCTTTCGGTTTGTAAAAGGGATTCAACCAGTCGCGCAAGCTGATGTCGCGATTGTCCTCGCCGCCATAATATACAAACTTTGCATAAATCCGCGGCTCGCACTTGAAGGAAAATGTATACCCAACAGTGCAGTTTCCGCCAAACGAGTTGTAGCGGGCCGTGTCATCGCCATAGAGGCCCACCTTGAACCCCTGCCCCACCGTCGAGGCGTCGCCCCATTGGTAAGCCAGTTCCGCTTCGTAATCCAAACCGTTCCATTCCCCGGCCGCGCGCACCCCGATGGTGTGGATGGCCGTATTGCCGTAATCATCCACGCCCATCCAGTCTTCGATGCGCTCTGTCATCCATGAGGCGTTGGTGTCGGACACGTCTTGGCCGTCGCGCAGGAAGAAATAATAGGCGTCGAAAGATATCTCCTTGATGCCTGAGTACGTGGCATAAAGCCCATAGAAATCCAGATCGCCGTGATCCACATACCGTTCCGCGAGTTTGCTGGCAAAGGCGTCCACCGTCCAGTCTTCCACGGCAAAGGTTAAACGGAGGGCGTCAAAAGAGAGATAAGTCAGGGGGCAGAATTGATAATTGTTCCCCACGAGCCATTCACTGCCGAAAATGAGTTCCTGGCGCCCGATGCGCAATTGCAGGGGAAGCTCAAACAGGTCCCGCGCTTCGATATACGCCTGATAAATCTCCAGGTCGTCGGAACTGTCCGCCCGCGTATCCCGCCCGGTGATGTAATCGGCGGAGCGGAAGTCTTCCCCCCAATCCATAATATCGTCGAATTCAATGAAGGACGAGACATTGCTGGAAAAGTCCGCCCTGACGCTCAGGGTGGTGCGCTGTTCGATCCAGGCGAGCCCATCCGCGCCCTTCCGGTGATAGGCGCGCACGGCGGATTCTGTTCCGAACGGACCCAGGGGGCGTCCATGAGTCAGGAAATCCGGAATGCGAATCACCGGGTCGCCGGACTCATAAAAAGGCGTATAGTAATTCCCCCAAACTTCAATGGAACCGCCCACTTCCACGTTCTGCAATTCGGCATAGCTCCCAAAGGAAACCCACAGGAACACGCTTGCGGCAATACAAACACGTTTACACTTCATCATCCCCGTCCTCCCGGCTCAGATTAAGGTTAAGGTCAATGCACGTGATTCTACTGAAATCCCCCGCGAATTTCTATGAATATCTCCCCCCGCTCGTTTCCTTAATAGCGGGGCCGGCCCACTTCTCCCTTGGCGCCCGTGGTGTTTTTGGGCGTCCGTGTCTGCCGGTGTCAGTCCGTGCCTCCTTACTCCTTCCCCCGGTACGTCATCACAAACCGCGCCGTACGTTCCGCCGCCGCCGGATAGGTCACCGTGATCCGGGTGAGCACCGCCTTTTTATGGTTCGCGTTGCACGCGTCCTCGAGCCGTTCCGTCTTGAAAACGCCCTCTTCCACACGGATGGACAATATGCCTTTTTCTGAAATCACCCGCGCCACGTTGCCGTCTGTCTCCACCTTCTGCCAGGTTACCAACGCCTCTTCCACTTCCAGGCCCGGCGCCTCGCACTGAAACGTGTCTTCCAACACCACCGCGCTGGGGTCCAGGCGCAGGTCCCGTGTGGCATTGCGCAGTCCGGTCACGGGATAAGCCTTGTTAAAAGTGATGCGAAAGGCCTTTTCCCCGGTGTTTTCCAGCGTGCCGCAAAACTCCCTGCCTTCCTTCTGAAGTTGTCCCGCGATCCGGGGAACGCTGTGCCCGTAGGAATTCGCAAAAATATTCTCATACCGTTTCTCGCTGAAGTAATCCTTGTTGTAGAGGCCCGCGCCGGGATCGCATAGATACACCACCCCGTCCACGCACACAATGAAACTGCCGATGTCGTTGTTGTTGTGGGGCTCGGCATTGTGTCCGGCTTTGGCGGCCAGCACGAGGGATTTTCCGCCCAGGGTTCCGGTAAGCCGCGCAAGTCCCGACTGTGGCAGCACCACATCGCCGAGCGAAGGGAAGGGCGCGGTGGCGCCATCCCACCAGAGCAGGTTGCAGAGCATATAGTCCACCCGGTTGTCGGTATTCGGCCGTATCAGCCCGCGCAGCCCCTCCATCCCTGTGCGTTCGCCCAGTTTCGCGGCAAGATAAGGTTTGACCGAACCCACTTCGTGCGAATCGGCGAAACTGGCGAAGATTCCCGGCGCGATGGCCACATTCAGGGGATAACCCGCGATGGCCTTTATTTTCTCCTGGGCCAGGAGATCGATTTTTCCCCCGGTGCGCACCCGCAGCATCTCCGCGAAGATCACATAATGACTCAACCCGTAGTTCCAGTAGCCAATGCCTTCAAGACAGGTTCCATCGGGTTCAAAGCCCACCTTGATGAAAAGGGCAAGCTGTTCCAGCACCAGCGCAATTGCCTGGGACAATCGTTGCGGGTCTTCTTCCAAGAGCAGGAAGGTTTCCCCCACCGAACCCGCGCATACCCCCGTCCAATTATTGCGCCCAACCCCCCACCAATATCCCCTGCCATGTTCGAGGTAATGGTCCAGGATGCGCGTCTTGATCTCCCGCCGGACCCGCTCCACGATTTCGTCCGGCAACTGATTCCCGATCAGCGCAAGCAGATGGGCAAGCGAAGCGCCGGTTTCCGCCGCAAACAAGTCGATCTGCCGGTTGCGCCCTTCATGCGCCGGCACCACCCACGTGGTTTCCTCGCAAATGCTCCACAGCAGGTCGTTAATCCGGTTCACCCGCGAGGTGTCGCCCGTCAACCACAACGCCATCGCTTCACTGGCCAAGATGTCCCGCTTCTGAAAATACGGGGCCTCGTAGGGAGGGCGCTCACCGGTGTTCTGGAACAGGCGGTACCGCGTATAGGTGGTCGCGGGGATCGTGGTCATCGAGGCATAGCCCCGCGCACACTCCAGGATTTGCCGGCCCTGCGGCGAGGCCAGCAATTTCTCACGGTCCACCGAAGCCACCTCCGGAAAGGCCGGTCCAAGGGGCTGCGGGGTCAGCAGGCCGGACAACGCCGGCCCGGACGAAGATTCGGGCCCTGCGAAAACAGAAGTATTAACCGGCGCTTGGGTTATGCATCCGCAAAGGGCAAACATCACGACAATCACACCGCAGGCCACGTATTTCATGGAAGGTCTCTCCAACAGTTGTTTCCTCCCCCACGCTACTGGGTTCTACTCGGCGATTTCAAGCCATTATTGCCTGTTACCATGCTGGCTTGCGATATTGGTATTGCCAATTTGAAATTTGAGGTTGTATCTGGCAGAATATCGTGTAATTGAGCTTTATTGGTAATACCATTTAGGAAACGTAAATGCAGTATCAACGTATCTTGTCGCGGATTTTCCTGTTGACCCTTGTTGTGTCCGCAACCTGGAAATCGGATTGGGCGGTGGCGGCGGTGGCGGCGGTGGCGAATGCCGAAGACGCCTACCTGAAGATTCTCAATGTATACCGGAATGACACTCCGCCGCCCGACCCCAACACGCGGGACCGTGATGGCAATGGGATTGTGGACCGTGCCCATTACCGGCTATTTGACCAAATCCTCGCCAATCCTGATGCACCCCATTATACGGAAATCACCGCGGCGTATGAGGCGAATCTTGCCCAAGTGAAGCGCGACAACAGCGGCGGAGTGGTTTGTCTGTTTCTTCCCTCGTTGTATGGATTCTCGTGTGATGACTTTAACCGCTATGCCGCAAGCCTGATGACCATTGCGGAACCGGCCTCCGTGGACATCCTGATCAATGAACTGGCTTCGCGTATGCACATATCTTTTAACGTGAACGACTATAATCTCGTTATGGGGCAGTATTTGCAGGGATCCATGGACCTTGATGGCGACACTGTCTCCAATGCCCGGGAATTCAGTTCGGTCTGCAGCGACTTTGACAAATACGTTCAGGCGGCCATGGACCCCGCCCAGACACCGTCCACACTGCCCTGTTGCGGCGATTGCCCCCTGACCATTGTGTTGCAGCCCGTGGGGGCTTCCGTGTACGTGCATGGAACGCATTCATTTGTGGTGGCCGTGGATAAAGTGGAAACCACCGCGCACTACCAGTGGTACAAAGACGAAAATCCCGTGGGCACCGATGCGCCGGAACTGAGTCTGCCGGATGTCCAGCTTGCGGACGCGGGGGAATACTGGTGCCGGATTACCGATGGCACCGAGGAGGTGGTTTCGGACAAGGCCCTGCTGGTGGTGGTGGAACATCTCTCGATTGCCACCCAACCCCAAGGCGCCGATCTGCAGCCGGGTGGTTCATACACGCTCTCCATTGCCCTTACCGGAGGCCTTGGAACTATTCACTATTTTTGGTTCAAGGATGAGGCGGCCATCGGCGAAGATGCCCCGCAACTCCTCCTTTCCGGCCTGCAACCTGAAAACAGCGGAACCTATTGGTGCGAGGTCGCCGATGATAATGAACGGATCATATCGGAGCAAGTCCAGATAAATGTTGTGCCAGTGGAGGAAGGCGAAGGCGAAAGCGAAGGAGAGATGGAAGGCACGCAAACCGAGGGTGAGGGCACAACAGAAGGTCTTGCAGAAGGAACTCCCGAAGAAGGTGAAACCGAAGGTATGCAGCGTGAAGGCGAAGGTGTAAGTGAAGGAGCGATGGAAGGTGAAACCGAAGGAGTACAGCCGGAAGGTATCTTGGAAGGCGCTGTCGAAGAAGGTGAAATGGAGGGTGTGCAGCCTGAAGGCGAAGGTGTAAGCGAAGGCGTTGTGGAAGGTGCAATCGAGGGAGAGGGAATATCAGAAGGATCTGCGGAAGGCATTGCTGTGGAAGGGGAAATCGAGGGCATGACATCCGAAGGCGAGGGCGCAGCTGAAGGCATGATCGAAGGTGTTTTTGAAGGGTCTCCCGCGGAAGGGGAAGGGATAGCCGAAGGACATGCTGAAGGGATGACTGAAGGCGCTATTGAAGGTTCCCCGGCGGAAGGGGAAGGCATAGCCGAAGGGCATGTGGAAGGCATGGTGGAAGGTGCTATTGAAGGTTCCCAGGCGGAA
>CAYXPO010000294.1:0-6378 GCA_964466925.1 uncultured Nitrospirales bacterium | reverse complement strand
GTTCTGCAATTGGGGGTGTTGGGGCCGCTTCGGCGGGTGTGGCTGGTTCGGTGGTTGGGGCTGGAGGCTGGGGGGTGACTGTTTCGAGGGGGGCGGCGGACGCTTGCGCTTCTTTGGCGGGCGATTCCGGAACAAAAAGTACGAGGTCCGTGTCAAAGCGGATATCGGGACCGGTGAGATGGTTCCAAGTCATCAAATCACTCGAACGCACACCGTATTTCTTGGCAATGCCTTTCAGGGTTTCCCCTTTCTGAACACGGTGTTTGACAAGTTTTGTGTTGGATGGTTGGGAGACCACCGGGGGCGGGGCGGTTGGTTTATCCTTGGGTTTGGGCGTGAGTTCCTCCAGGCGTTTCCGCCAAGCCTCCAACCGGGCTTTGGATACCGAGAGCCGTTCCGGCCCCAACACGCCTCCCTCGGCGCAGGCGGTGGCGATGGCCTGACAAACGGCCATCATTTGTTCGTGGGCCGCCTGACTCAGGATCATCGCATCACACCCCGCGCCAAGACATGCCACCGCCAGTTCTTCCACGGGCTTGTCGTGCGGGGCAAGGGGCGACGCGAGGTCGTCCGCCAGCACCACGCCCTCATACGCCCATTGCCCCCGGAGCAAGTGCTGAATCATCTTGGGGGAAAAAGGCGCGGGCCGTTTCGGTTCCTCGCGGTCGAGTCCGGGCACGGCCACATGGGCGGCTAAAAGACAGGGGACTTTATGGGCTGCCGCTTCAGAGAAGGAATAGAGCAGTTCCGCGAGCGCTCGGACTTCTGTTTTTTGAATGGTGAGCACATTGTCCACGGGAACCGCGGCGCTCAGCGCAGGGAAGAATTTGGCCACGGGCGTGACGCCGCCTTCCAGGACGCCATCAATAAACGCGAGTCCCAACTTGGTCACCCTTGCGGGTTTTTCCCCGAAACAGCGCGGTTGGAGGGTTTCGGGGGACAGGCCCGCCACAAAAGGATCGAGCATGGGGGCGAGCAAGACGTTGATGCCGCGGTTGCGGGCGGCATCCGCGTAGGACCGGGCGGTCCGTTCCACTTCGGCGGGGTCGTTTTTCTGGCCAAGGTCCGCGGCGCTGGGGGCCGGTTCCAGTTTTAAGGGATTGAAGTCCGGGCCGCCTTCCTGCGCTACCGCAATGAACGGAAGACTGCTGAATTCCGTGCCCAGTCCGGCCGCTTCCTTGATTTGTTGCACCAATTTCCTTGTTTGTTCTTCGTCCACCAAATTCTCCGCCTGAAGCACCACGCCGCCGGGTCTGAATTCCGCCAGCAGCCTTTTTTCGGCGTCCTGCAATTCCGCGCCAGCCAGCGTGATGAACACATGCCGCGCGGGCCACAACCCGTTTACATCCGCAGCGGCGGCGGCATCCATGGGCGCGTCGGGTTCGGGTAAAGGGGTGATTTCGCCTTCCGCCGGACGAGCCGGGGTGGCCGCCGGTTCCGGGAAGGAGGATGCGGAGTGGATGGTGTCCGGCGGAAGTGCAGGGGGTTCCGTTGTGGTGTTTGCGGGTGTGCCACATGCCTTCTTTTCGGCAAAATTCCAGTGCAGCGAGTCAAAGGTGGCATAGGCCAGCGAAAAGCCGATGGCGATTCCCAATATAAAGGTGAAGATCAGCACGCTGGATGACCGGCGCATCCGGGGCGGCACCTCATGGTTCATGTGACGTTCTCCCATCCTTGGCGCGTGGTTCTCCGCATCGCGCCGACACCTTCACTATAGCACCTTTTCAAAAATGAAGAAAAACCTTTTTGAGGCACAACCCTTCGGCGTTCTTTTGCCCCGGTAAAAGTTGAAGTATCCGCCGGAGTAAGGTAGAGTTTCCGTGCTTGGGCATCGAGGAACCGCGGGGAGGGGATTCCACGGCCCTGTGCCGCGTGGCGCATGCGGCAATGCATTGGGAAAAATTGTCACAACAGGCGTGAACACGTATAGAGAAACCGGCATGAGTTCGTTGATTGAGCAAGTGTTGAATTTGGAGAAAGAGGCCGGCGCGGTGGTGGAGGCCGCCCGGGCGGAGGCGCGCCGGATCGAACAGGCGGCGGAAGAGGAGGCGGCGCGCGCGCGGCGGGAGATTTTGGCGGCGGTGGAACGGCGCATCGCGGAATTCCGGGCGCAGGCCGGGGCGCGTCATGCCCAGGAGATTGAGCAGGCGCAACAGGAGGCGGATCAGGCCCTGAAAGCCCTTGAAGGCCTGGAGGATAAAGCGCTTCAACGGCATGTGGACCGTGTGGTGGAGCATTTTCGTGGATTGTGAACCATGGCGATTGACCGGATAAAAAAAATCACGCTGCTGTGCCCCAAGGCCGCTTCGCAGCGTTTGGTGAAAACCCTGCACAACTTGGGCGTGATGGAAGTGCTCGATGTCTTTGAACATCACGAGGGGGCGGAGAATGCGCTGCAACGCGCGGAATTTTCCACGGAAGAGTGCGACCGGAAACTCCAGCAACTCCGCCTCATCCTGAATCTTATCGAAACGCTCGCGCCGGAAAAGAAAAGTTTCGCGGCGGGGCTGGCGCAGGTTCCCCTGCTGGTGGACCCCAAAGAGTTGAATGATGTCATCGCGCACTGTGATCTGGACGCGCATTTCCGGGAAGCGGGAGACCTGGATACGGTGTACCGCCGGACGGAGCGCACGCTGGGTGAAATTTCCGCGCAAATGGCAGAGTTGCACGGCCTGAAAGAGTTGCCGTTCCCGTTGCGGGACTTGATGGCGCCGGAGCGGGTGCATCTCGTGCTGGGCGAGGTTTCCGCGGAAAAGCTCCCCGGTCTTCCGGCTGGCGCGGCGATGGAATCGCCGTTGGCATGGGAATGCGTGGGGGCGCCGCCGGGGAAGTCGGGCCGCCGCACCGGAAAAGCAACCATCCTTGCGGCTTTTCTAAACGAGGACGAACCCGAAGCCCGTGCGGCCTTGGCCGCTGTGGGCTTCAGCGAACTGACCCTGCCCCGGTTTTCCGGAACGATTCAGGAACACCTCCAGGAACTGGAAGGGGACCAGGCGGAGTTGCGCGCCAAGCTTCAGGAAACTATGGGAAAAGCGCAGGCCTTGGCCGCCCACCGGCGCGCGTTCAGAATTCTCGAAGCCTTTTGGGAAAGTCAGAAAAATCTGGCGCTGGCGCGGGGCAAGGGCGCACAAGGGAAATGGGTCGGCCTGCTGACGGGATATGTGCGCGCGTGCGATCTGCCGGTCCTGCAGTCGGCCTTGGCGGAAGAACATGAAAATGTCTTGGTGCTGGCGGAAGACCCCGCCCCCGGCGAGGCGGTGCCGGTCCGCCTCACCCTGCCGCGCGTTGTCCGGCCCATACAAATGCTGGTGAATCTGTACGGGCTTCCACTCTACAACACCTTCGACCCGTCGCCCTTTATCTTTTTCCCGTTCCTGCTGTTTTTTGGGATTTGTTTCAGCGACGTGGCCTATGGCTCCATGCTCATTCTCCTGAGCCTGTATTTGATGCATAAGACCAAGCCCTTCGAAGGGGTGTATAATTTTGCGCGCTTGCTGTTGTACGGCGGGATTTCGACGGTAATTTTCGGATTCCTGCTGGGCGGCTGGTTTGGGGACCTCTATATGCCGCAATACCTGGGGGAGAACAATCTCCTGTGGCGCGTGATGCGGGCCACGCAGGTGATTGATCCCATGCAAAAGCCGATTGCCGTGCTGGTGATTGCGCTGGCCATCGGCATGTTGAACCAGTTTTACGGCATCGTGTTGAAAATGTACGGGGCATGGTTGCGCAAGGACATGGCGGCGGTGCTTTGTGATGGGTTGTTGTGGCTGGTGATACTGCCGGGGTTTGTCATCATGGTAAGCACGATGTTCGCCCCGGTGCCCGCGCCGGTTTTTACGGCAGGCCTGCTGCTCTTCACGGCGGGCGCCCTCGGGCTTATCCTTACCCAGGGCCGGGGCGCTTCGGGATGGGCGGGCCGCCTAAGCACCGGCGTGATCAGCCTGTACGGGATAGTCGGGTCGTATGGGCTGACCGCCTTCATTGGCGACACCATGTCGTATTGCCGCTTGTTGGCGCTGGCGCTTACCACCTCCATCGTGGCGTTGTCATTCAACATGATCGCCGCGCTGTTAAAACCCATACCCCTAATGGGGCCGGTGCTCTTCATTGCCGCGTTGATCGTGGCGCATCTGTTTAATTTTTCCATCTGCCTGTTGGGCGCATTTGTGCACTCCATGCGCCTTATTTTTGTGGAGTTTTTCGGACGGTTCTATGCGGGCGGCGCGAAACCTTTCCGCCCGCTGGGATTCGATTCCCCCAACGCGGTGTTGAAACGCAACTAAAACGACTGGAGATAAACGATGGATCATCAGCTCGCGATTGAAATTGGACGCGGATTGGCGATTGCCGGGGCGGGCTTGGCGGTCGGCTTGGGCTGTTCAGGTTCCGGCAAGGGCATAGGCATTGCTTCGCAAGCGGCGGCGGGCGTGCTGAGCGAGAAACCCGATCTGTTCGGGCAGTTGCTCGTAATGATAGCGCTGCCCGGCACGCAGGGCTTCTACGCCTTCATCACCGCGATCATGATTTTCATGAAGACCGGCCTGATCGCCGGGGTGTGGACCGCTTCGGTCAGCACGGGCGTCGGGCTCCTGTTTGTGGGGCTGGGCGTCGGGCTTGCCCTGTATGTTACGGGGATATGGCAGGGCGAGGCCTCGGCCGCCGGCATTGCCCTGGTGGCGCGCCGGCCGGAGGAATCCGGACGGGCGCTCTTGTTCCCGGCGATGGTGGAGACGTATGCGGTGGTGGCCCTGCTGGCGGGCATTTTGACCATCTTCTGGATCACCAATCCCAATTTCCTGAATTTCACCTGAGCGTGAATGGAACGCAAGGAACAGTACATGGGTCTGGAACGCATCAGCGAATCGGTGCTCGCCGCCGCGAAGACGGAAGCGGAGCATATCGTAAAAGCGGCGCAACACGCCGCGGAAGAGCGGGTGGAGGCGGCCCGCGAGGCGGCGGAGCGGGAAGGCGAGCGCCAGTACCAAGCCGCCGTTCGCGCCATCGAAGAGGAATTCGCGCGCAAACTGATCCAGTGCCGGGGCGTGGCGGGGAAGGAACTGTTGATACGGAAGAATGCGTGTCTCCGGGGCGTATTTGATTGTGCGAAAGCGGCCCTGAAGGCGCTGCCGGAAACGGCGTATATGGAGGTTATGGGACGCCTGCTGGAACGCGCCGCGGGGGCGGACGGCGGAACGTTGCGCGTGCATGCGGAGGATCGTGCGCGGTTCCTGCGGTTCCTTGAGGCCTTTAACCGGAACCGCGCGGTGGAAGCGCAGGTGCGCTTGGAGGATGCCGCACCGCTTCCCGAACGCGGCGGTTTCCTGTTTTCGAGCGGCAGGTATGAAGTGGACCAAACGCTGGATACGTTGCTCAAGGATATGGAACGGGAACTGGCGCCGCAAATTGCGGCGGAACTGTTTGGCGGAATACACGCGTGAATGCCCTGACCAAAGACCGTCACGAATGGGGATTCGCCTGCGGGCGGGTCAGCGTCCTCGAAGGACGGCTGATGCCGCGGGAGTTTTTCCTGTCGCTGGCGGCTGTGGAACGGAGCGATGAAATTTTCCACCGTTTGCAGGATACGGCTCTGCGCGAATGGGCCGCGAGCGGTGCGGCTTCCTGGGAGGACTGGAGCGGCATCATCGAAGACTACCTGAACCATCAGGTGCGTTCGCTGCGCCAGGATTGCCCCAGCCCGGCGCTGGCCGACATGTATGCGTTGAACAATGATTACCTGAACTTGACGCACGCGCTGCGGGATGCGGGCCATTATCCGTTCCCGGCGTCGCTTATCCGGGTGGAACGGTTAAATGACGCGGCGGCCGGCCAGGTAAATCTGCTGCCGGATGCGGTGCGATCCACCATGGCGGAATTGGCGGCGGGGGGGGGCGGTGATTTTGAGCAAACCTTGATGCAGGACATTGCGCTGGACGGCGCGTATCTGCGGCACTACCGGGCGCTTGGCGCGGGCTTGGACGCACCCGCCCTGACCGAATGGGTGGATGCGCGCGTGCTGGGCCGGGCCATTACGGCGCTCTGGCGCGCGGCCCGTAATGGCTATCCAATGAAACTGTATCAGCAGCACTTTTTCCCGCTTGGCGCGCATGACGGGCCGTTGTCGGACATGCTGTCTTCGGGTGATCCGTATTCCTGGAGCGACTTGGTCCCCGGCCCGATGAGCGATCTCTTGCGGGAGGCGCAGCAAAACTCCGAAGAAGATCAGATCAATTGCTTCGAGCATCTGTGCGCGGATTACCTTACGGACCGGGTGCGCCGGTGCAAAATGCAGACGGCGGGTCCGGAACGGGTGGCGGCCTATTTCTGGGGCCTGTCCATCGAGGCGTTCAATTTGCGGCTGGTGGTGAGCATTGCCAA
>CAYXPO010000293.1:0-6383 GCA_964466925.1 uncultured Nitrospirales bacterium | reverse complement strand
TCCGGGGGCTTCCCCAACACCCGGATGCTCCCCTGTTCCGGCTTCAGCAGGCCCAAAATCAACCGGAACAACGTTGATTTGCCGCCGCCGTTCGGCCCGGCGAAACAGACCAATTGTCCCTTTGCAATTTTAAGATTTACTTCCGTAAGAACGGGGTCTGTTTCATACCGGAAACTGACGTTGCGAATATCCACGGCGGGCGTCATCTCACAAAAACCCCTTCGCAATGGCCGCCGCGATTACTTCCAGATTCCCGATATACTCGCGGCTCAACGGGTTCAATGAAACCAACTCAACCCCCGTGGCCTCCATAATCGCTTTTAGCGACGGATCCGCGCTCCCCGGTTCCACATAGACCACCTTTGCCCCGTCCCGCTTGATGGCGGCAATCACCTCTTCCAAATACCGCTGTCCCGGCGCCTTCCCTTCCCGTTCTATCGCCACCTGCCTCAGCCCATAGCGCTCCGCGAAATATCCAAACGCCGGATGATACACATAGAATGCCTTCCCCCGAAACGGCTCCATTTGTACGCGAATGCGTTCATGCAACGCCTTCACCTCTTGAGAAAAACCCACGGCATTCTTTACATAGTCATCGCGATGGGCCGCATCCGCGTGCGCCAGCGCTTCGGCAATGAGGCCCGCCTGTTCCACCACGCATAACGGGTCCAGCCAGGCATGCGGATCGCCTGCTTCGTGATGATACCCCTCCGCGGGTACAGCCCCTTTGTCCGGTTCCGGAGCAGCCGGTTGCAAATCCACAATCTCCAGCCCCGGGCATGCCTCCTGGATTTTCGGCAGCAGCGTCTCTTCAAAGGGCATGCCCACGCGGAAATACATCCGGGCGCGCGACAAACCGTCCATTTGCTTCGGAGTAACCTGATACGTCTCCGCGCATCCCGCCGTTTCCACCAACACGCCGGCGCTCACATGGCTTCCCCCAATGCGCTCCACAAAATACGCCTGCGGCGGAAATGGAACCACCACGGCAATCCCCTTCTCCGCGTTCGTCCCGAAATCGCCCCCGCACGCCCCTAAAACCATCAACAGCAACACCGCCCCGCAACCATACCCGCAAACCGCTTTATATTCAATCCACTTCGTATTCATCCTATCCTTCAATTCAGCCCCTTGCCGTTGCCCGTATAGTAGCGCCTTCTCCAAGAGGGCGTATATTCCGCTTCAAATCCAAAATCCCCCTAGCCCCTGGCCTCACATATCCGGCACCACTTCGGGCGACACTTGCCCCGTGGCGTCAATCTTAAAGATGTAAATCAGCCCCGGTCGGAGTTTTGTGTATACCACATTGCCGAATATCGCCTGGAGGCCATAGTCCCGCAAGCGTTCCGGCTCGTTCGACAGGTCCCACACCGCGGACCAGAACATCTCCCGATCTCGCAAGGACAGTTTCTTCATGATTTCCGCGTAACGTTGCGGTTCCTGGCCCGCCGTCTCTATCGGATAACCCGATTCCGGCGGTTGCTTTTCGCCGTACACCCGCCGCCACAAATACAAGGCCCGCTCTTTGCCGTCCATTACCATCCGCGTGTCAAATTTCACGATCAGCGCATCGAAATAAATCACATCACCCTGCACCTCGTAATCCGTCTCCAACACCTTCTCCATCTTGTTGTCCCGCGCGGTCTCCACGAATTTCAGTTTGGTATACACCTGCCCGTCCCGCGTGGTCTGGGACAGCACCTTCGCGTACCCGATCTGGTCTTCCTGCGTAAGATTCGTCAGCGCCGCCTTCAATTGCTTGTTCTCCGTCAACAAGTCGAATATCGTCTTGCTGCCGTAATACAGCGCACCCCCAAATACCAGCGCCACCGCCAGTCCGGCCATGAGCACCAGGTAAACCAAGACCCGGCCCTGTTTTCTATTCTTATACGGTCTCAATCGGCTTCCTTTCGCTTGGAATACAGCCTATGTACATTACCATCTGCGGATTGGGCCGTCAACTATTCGAGAGGCCGGGGCATAGGAAGGGAGAGCGGGTGGCGGTCAACCGGGAAACGAGGGGGATTAAGGATAATGGATTGGGCGGGGTGCACAAAATACGCAAGGCTGGATGATGCCAAGACAAAGTGTGCTATACTGTGCATCGCTGGAAGCGGAGTACTGAAGGGCGGTGACCTACGCGGGAGTACTGGTATGACGAATGAAGAGGCGAAGGAACTCTATCAGCAAGCGGTGGCGCATATGGAGGCCGGGCGTTTTATGGAAGCGCTGGCCGAGTTTGAACAGCTGGACGCGGACCGCCCGAACAGCCGCCATGTGACATATTACCGGGGGCGGTGCCTGGCGGAAGCGGGCCGTCTGGCGGAGGCGCGGGAATGCTATCAGCGCATCGAGAATAAGATGGAAAAAGAGCGGCTCGATGAACTTCGGGACATCATTGCGAACAAGCAAATGGAGATAAAGACGTCCACCCAGGCTCCCGCGTCCGCGCAAGCGCAGGAAGAGAACGGCCCCAGCACGTTTATCATTGAATCGGTGTTTCCGGTGGCCACGGAGCAGACGACGGTCACGGGGCGGGTGAAAAACGGGCTGTTCCGGGTGGGCGATGCGCTGACGCTGGTGTCGCCCGCGGGCATTCCGGTGCTGGCGCCGATTCTGCGCATTGGCACGGCGGAAATGCCGTTGAATTTGGTGCGGGCGGGCCAAAACGCGGTGCTGCTGCTGCGTACGGAATCCAGCCATGTGGTGCCGGGTTCGGCGGCGACGGCGGAGGTGCAGGAAGACTCGTATGCCAAAACGATGGTGGTGTCCACGGACACGCCCAAGGCCACCGTGCGGGAAAGCGCGCCGGAACTGTCGGAAGTGGAACGGTTGATGAAACGGGGCAAGTTCGACGAGGCCAAGCCGCTGCTGGAGGCCTACCTGCGGAGCAATGCGCGGAGCGTGACCGCCCACCGGCTGTTGTCCCGGATGCATTTGGAGGCGGAGCCGCCGGTGCGGGATTCGAAGAAGGCGTTGGAGGCCATCCGGGCCGCCTACGAACTGGGCGGCGCGGAGGATCCCGCCGTGATTTACACACTGGCGGAATGCCTGGCCGCAAATAATGAGGCGGCACAGGGATTGCGTTTCCTGGAACGGCTGCACGGGGCCAATCTTCCGATGGAAGCGCGGACGGCGCTCGCGCAGCGGATTCACGAATTCCGCGCACAACATGGATTGGGGCATGTGTGGGAATTCGCGGATCAGTACGGGGAAGTGGTGTTTGAAGCGGCCAACCCGCAGGATATTGTGAAAGCGCTGCGGGGCGGGGTATTGTCCAAGGAGAGCAAATGCCGGCGGGACCGGATCGGGGAGTGGCGCGCGCTGGAGGCCGCGCTTGCCCCGGAATACCCGGAAATTGCGGCGTTGTTCAAACCCGCCGCCCAATCCAAAAACCTGATGTGGCCCCTCCTAATCGCGGTGCTGGCGCTGGCCCTGATCATTGCCGTGCTCGCGCTGTTGTTTCGCTGACCGGGTTGCGCGGAGTCCCCGGCCATGCAGCTCACCCAGAAGCAAGAATCGCTCATCGCCCGCTATTTGCGGGATGTAATCGATCAAGTGGATGAATCCTTGCCGGAGCATATCCGGGAGCGGGGCATGACACGCCTGGAAAACCGGATTCGCCGCGAACTTGCCGCCCACCCCGGCGATGCGCTGGGGGAGGCCGATGTGCGGGAAGTGCTGGACCGGCTTGGGGAGCCGGTGCATCAGGCGGCGGCCATTCATGCCATGCATTCCGCCCCGGGCGAAATTCGGCTTGCACGGGAGAACCGGGTATGGCTGGGGGTATGCGCGGGGATGGCCGAACAGCTTGACGTTCCGCCGTGGGCGGTTCGGGTGCTGGCCTTTGCCCTGGGCCTGGCCACGGGGCCGTTGGCGCTTCTCACCTATCTGGGGGTGTATTTGTGGCTGTATGGGCGCGGAGATTCCGAGGAGCCGCCCATCCGCAAAGGGCTGGTGGCATGGCGAAGCGCCAGCGCGTTGACAATTGTAGTGGCGTTAAATGCGGGGGCCAATTATGCCCTGCGGCTGATTTTTCTCATTCACGAGAAGTATCTCCAGCGTCCGCGGCCTGAATTGGGGGACTGGGGATGGCTGGAATCGCGGACGGGGGAAATGTGCTTTTACGCGCTGATCATCTGCGTTCCCATGGCCTTGTTGAGCGCCATGCCGGTGTCCGAGGCATGGGGATACACGCTGAAACGATTTTCACAGGCGCTGTTGGCGCTGTATGCCATTCTGCTGTCCTTTGGCCTCGCCTCGGTGATCGTGGGGCTGATCATGAACTTTGTGCATGAGTTCACATGAGCCCCGCGCCTGTTCCGTTTCGTTTGAAGCAACGGGGATGTTACGCGGAGGATAATACCGCCATGGAACGGGGTTCGAGCGTCATAACGCCGGAAGGGGTGGCGCCCAGTTCGTAAAAGGGTACAATATCGCCGGGGGACGGCAGGGCGGTGTTAATCCGGACATACCAGCGCCCCGGGGGCAGCGAAAAAACGACTTTTTCGCCGGTGTTGTTGAACATCAGGTACAGCCCCGTGTCGCGGTTTTCCTTGGGATGAATGCGGCAGGCCAACGGGGTATCGGGCGCGCTCCAATCCACACGGCCGCCTTCGGGATCAAACCAAAGGAGGTCGGTGGCTTCGGCGGGAATGCCCTCGGCCTCCCCCCGAAAATACTTACAGCGCCTGAAAACCGGATTACGGCTGCGGAAGGCAACCATTTCTTTGGCGAAGCGCATAAGTTCCTGGTTCTTTTCGAGCAGCGCCCAGTCGTACCAGCTTATTTCGTTGTCCTGACAATAGGCGTTGTTGTTGCCCTTCTGGGTGCGCCCGAATTCATCCCCGCCGAGGATCATGGGCACGCCCAGCGAAAGGAACAGGGTGGCCAGAAAATTTTTCTGCATGCGCAGGCGCAAGGCATTGACCGCCGGGTCTTCCGTGTCCCCTTCAGCCCCGCAATTGAAACTGATATTATCGTCCATGCCGTCGCGGTTGTTCTCGCCGTTGGCTTCGTTGTGCTTGCGATTGTACGAGACCAGATCACGCAGGGTGAACCCGTCATGGCAGGTGATGAAATTAACGCTGTGCTCGGGGGTGCGTCCGGTGTTCTGATAGAGATCGGAACTGCCCGTGATGCGCGAGGCGAAGATGCCGCGGGTGCCCGGATCGCCCCGCCAGTAGCGGCGGACGTCGTCCCGGTATTGGCCGTTCCATTCCGCCCAGCGAACCCCGCCGAAGGAACCTACCTGATAGGCCCCGCCGGCGTCCCACGCCTCGGCGATCAGCTTGATGTCGCGGAGCACGGGATCTTCGGAAATGCGGCGCACGAGCGGCGGGTCGTGCAATACGTTGCCATATTGATCCCGTCCGAGGATGGAGGCCAGATCAAAGCGGAATCCGTCAATGTGCATGACGGCGACCCAGTAGCGCAGGCAGTCCAGAATGAAATCGTGGACCAACGGATGGTTGCAGTTCACGGTATTGCCGCACCCGGAATAATTGAGATAGGCCCCGTCTTTGAGCAGGTAATAAATGGCGTTGTCAATGCCGCGGAAGCACAGGGTGGGGCCGCGTTCATCGCCTTCGGAGGTATGGTTGAAAACGACGTCCAGGATAACCTCGATTCCGGCGTAATGCAGCGCGTGCACCATGTTGCGGAATTCTTCCAGATGTTCGAGGCTGATGGCGCTGCATGCATACCGGCCGGAGGGCGCGAAGAAGCCGATGTTGTTATACCCCCAGTAGTTGGAGAGTTCTTCCCCCGTAACCAAACTGCACCGCCCGAGCAGGTTTTCCCCAAACTCCTGGATGGGCAGCAGTTCGACCGCGTTCACGCCAAGTTCCAGAAGGTGCGGGATTTTCTCAATAAGCCCCTGATAGGTGCCGGGGTTGTGCACATTGGACGAGGCGTGCTTGGTGAAACCGCGCACATGTGTTTCGTAAATAATGGTTTCCTTCAAGGGTATGCTGGGGTGCTGGTCGTCGGTCCAGTCCATGTCATCATGGACGGTGACGCATTTGAGGGTGCCTTTGTGAACATCTCCGACCATGGCTTTGCCATAGGGGTCCAAAAGATAGACATTGGGGTTGAAGCGATGGCCTTTGCGGGGTTCAAAAGGCCCGTCCATCCGGTATTTATAATAGATGCCCGCGCGCAGCCCCTTGACATAAATGGACCAAACGTCGCCAATGCGGTGTTTCTGCGGGTCGAATTCATACTCCCAAGCCGGTTGCATGTCTTCGATCCGGTCGAACAAAGCGAGCCAGACGCGGGTGGCGTGCCGTGAGAACACGGTGAAGCGCACCCCTTCCTCATAGACCGCCGTCCCCATGGGATACGGCCGGAGCCCGCCGTGGATGAATCGGACATTGCGGAGG
>CAYXPO010000292.1:0-6421 GCA_964466925.1 uncultured Nitrospirales bacterium | reverse complement strand
AAAAGCGGTAAAGGCGATTGAAGCACTGGCACGGTCCATGACCAGCGATGCGATGGTGCTTCGCGGGGGGATAAAAAAACGCATACCCTCCACAGAGTTGACGCCGGGCGATGTGGTATTGCTGCAATCCGGCGACAAGGTGCCCGCGGACCTGCGGCTGCTTCGCTCGCGTGAATTGCGGATTGATGAATCGGCGCTGACGGGGGAGTCGGTGCCGGTGGAAAAGCGCACGGAACCGCTCGCGCCGGACACCATGCTGGCCGACCGGAACAACATGGCGTATTCCTCCACGCTGGTCACCTACGGCACGGGGGTGGGCGTGGTTACGGCCATCGGCGATCAGACGGAAATCGGGCGCATCAATGAAATGATAGCGAACGCGGATATTCTGGACACCCCGCTGACAAAGCGCATCGCGACGTTTAGCCACCTGTTGTTGTATGTCATCATGGGCCTGGCAATCATTACCTTCGCAGTGGGCATTCTCCGGGGGGAATCCTGGCTCGGAATGTTCATGGCGTCGGTCTCCTTGGCCGTGGGGGCCATTCCGGAAGGCCTTCCCGCCGCCTTGACCATCACGCTGGCCATTGGCGTGGGCAAGATGGCCAAGCGCCATGCCATCATTCGGAAGCTGCCCGCGGTCGAGACCCTGGGCAGCACCACCGTGATCTGTTCCGACAAAACGGGCACGCTCACCCAGAATGAAATGACCGTGGAACAGGTATTCGCCGGCTCACGCTTGGTGTCGGTGTCGGGCGTGGGCTATGCGCCGGAGGGCGGTTTTTCGGATGAAAACGCCGATCCCATCGCGATAGGGGAAAATGCGGCCCTGGTGGAGTGCTTGACGGCGGGCGCGCTGTGCAATGATGCGCGGCTGCATAAAACCGGGGAGGGCTGGAAAATAGACGGTGATCCCACGGAAGGCGCGCTGTTGTCCGTGGCGGGCAAGGCGGGCCTTGATTTTCAGGCACTTCAGAACCTCCGCCCGCGCCGGGACGCCATTCCATTTGAGTCGGAACATCAATACATGGCCACGCTGCATGACGCCGCACCGGGCGCCGCGCCGACGGTGTATTTGAAAGGCTCCGTGGAGAGCCTCTTGCCCAAGTGCGGGGATGCATTGGCCGGCACCGGTGCGTTGCACCCGCTCGATCCTGATGAGATCCATCGCCGTGTGGAGGCCATGGCCGCGCAAGGCTTGCGCGTGCTTGCATTCGCGCGGTTGATAATGCCTCCGGACGCCAACGCCATCGCACATGAAGACGTGAAGGAGGGCCTGACTTTTCTCGGGCTTCAGGCCATGATCGATCCGCCGCGTCCGGAAGCCATTGCCGCCGTGCGCGCCTGCCAGCGCGCGGGCATCGAGGTGAAGATGATCACCGGCGACCACGCGGGCACGGCGGTGGCGATTGCCCGCGAAATCGGCTTGGGCCGGAGCAACGATCCTCATGCGGTCCCCGCCGTGCTCACCGGCAAGGACCTTTCAAGCTTTTCCGACGAGGAAATGGCACAACGCGCTCATGACACGTCTGTTTTTGCGCGGGTGGCCCCGGAACAGAAGCTGCGTTTGGTGAAGGCGCTGCAGGCGCGCGGGGATGTGGTCGCCATGACGGGGGACGGCGTGAACGACGGCCCTGCCCTGCGGCAGGCGGATATCGGTGTGGCCATGGGGATAACCGGCACCGAGGTGGCGAAGGAAGCGGCGGACATGGTGCTCACCGACGATAATTTCTCTTCGATACAGGCGGCGGTGGAAGAGGGGCGCGGCGTCTATGAAAATCTTATCAAATTCATTACATGGACGCTGCCCACAAACCTGGGCGAAGGGTTGGTCATATTCGCGGCCATCATTCTGGGCCAAACCCTGCCCATTCTCCCCCTTCATATCTTATGGATTAACATGACCACGGCGGTCCTGCTGGGCTTGATGCTGGCCTTTGAGCCCAAGGAACCGGGCATCATGGAACAACCGCCCCGCGCGCCGTCCAGTCCCATCTTGAACAAAGCGCTTCTCCAGCGCATTGTGCTGGTCGGATGCCTGTTATTGGCCGGGGCATTCGGCATGTTTGAATATGAGATGTGGCAGGGAGAATCGGAAGCCAAGGCGCGGACCGTCGCCGTGAATGTGTTTGTTTTTGGCGAAATCTTCTATCTGTTCAATTGCCGCTCCTTGCGCTACTCCATGTTCCATCTGGGTGTTTTCTCCAACCCGTGGATATGGTTCGGCATCGGTGCAATGATCGTGCTGCAACTGTTGTTCACCCATCTTCCCGCAATGAACCTTCTTTTCGGCAGCGAACCCATGGGCGCCGCCGAATGGGCCGCGGTATGCGCGGCGGGATTTCTCATCTACGCCGCGGTCGGACTTGAAAAATATCTGAGAATGCGCGCCGGCACGGTTATTCCGTTGAAATAACGTACAAAACGCTATAGCATTGGGTGAACTGGCGCGCAACAAGACGCTTTGGCAAAAACGAGGGAGATTTGACAGTATGTTGCTAATCGCGATGAGTCTGATGGTTCTCAATGCCGTGGAATTGCCGGTGGGGAACGCGCCGGAACCGGTGGCGTTTCCATATTTTCCAGATAGGCTGCATGCGTTTGTGTGGTTCAATTGGACGCTGGTGCCGATGGAGCGGATGGCGAAGACCGTCGGCGCGGAACCGGAGCAACTCCTCCAAATTGGAAAAAACATGGGGTTGCCGGAACCACCGCCCGTCACGGAAGAGCTTCAACTGCGTTCGTATATCACGGTTATCCGCCGCAACTGGCATCTGCTGCCGTATGAACAATTGCTGGCCTTGTTGGATTGGACACCGGAACAATTGGCGTTTACCTTGCGCGAAGACGACTTTCTCTATGCCAAGCTGGGCAGCCACAAGCCCAAATGCGAACCCTTGCGGTATGCACCTCCCGGCGAGGCGGTACAGCAACGCGAGGCAGAGATTGCACGCACCATCCATGAGAATTTTCCAGAAGGGTTGGGAAAAGTTGATGAGCCGCTGTTTGGGTTTGTGAAGCGGCTCTCCGAACCGCCTGCCAACAGAACAGAGAGCAATCAGGAGAAGCGGATATTTGATCCCCGCTATTGTTCCTCCTATTTTGCCTTGTACGGCGATCCCTTCCTGGAAACCCGCGCCGATTCGTTCCCGGAAGGGTATCTGGCCCGGCTGGCAGAAACCGGCGTAAACGGGGTTTGGGTGCAGGCGGTGTTATACAAGTTGAGTGAATTCCCCTGGCAGCCCGAACTGAGCGAACATTATCAGGAGCGCCTGGAAAATCTTGCGAAGATCGTGGCGCGCGCCAAGAAATACGGAATTGGAATCTACTTATATCTGAATGAACCGCGCGCCATGCCGCTGAGTTTTTATGAGAAACACCCTGAACTGAAGGGCGCGTTGGAAGGCGATTATGCCGCCCTGTGCACGAGCGCGCCGGAAGTGCGGGAGTATTTGAGAAATGCCGTGGCAAGCATTTGCAAGGCGGTCCCCGATCTGGCGGGATTCTTCACCATCTCCGCTTCCGAAAACCTGAGCAACTGCTGGTCGCATTATCGTGCGGACACCTGTGATCGCTGCAAATCCCGAACCGGCGCGGAAGTGGTGGCGGAATATCATCGCACCATTCTGGAAGGCATCACGACCTCCGGCGGCAAGGCACAACTGATTGCCTGGGATTGGGGGTGGCAGGATGAGTGGGTGAAACCGCTCCTGGATCAACTCCCCAAGGAGGTGCGGTTCATGAGCGTAAGCGAGTGGAGCCTGCCGATTGAGCGTGGCGGCGTGAAGAGCGCCGTGGGCGAATATTCCATTTCCTCGGTGGGACCTGGTCCGCGTGCCACGAAGCATTGGGGCATTGCGCGGGAGGACGGCTTGAAGTGCCTGGCCAAGGTGCAGGCCAACAACACGTGGGAACTCTCCGCCGTACCGTATGTTCCCGCAGTGGCGAATGTGGCACAACACGCCTATAACCTGCGCAGCGCCAAGGTGGACGGCATCATGCTGGGATGGACGCTCGGAGGATGCCCCTCGCCAAATCTGGAAGTGTTTGCGGAGATGGGCCGTACGGAAGAGCAAAGCGTGGACGGAGTGCTGTTGCGGGTGGCGGAACGCCGTTTCGGAAAAACCGTGGCACCGATGGCCGTAAACGCATGGAAAGCGTATTCTCAAGCGTTCAGCGAGTTTCCCTATAATATCAGCACGTTGTATTCCGGGCCGCAGCAGATGGGGCCGGCCAATCCATTGTGGGCAAAGCCCACGGGGTACCCGGCCACCATGGTGGGGTTTCCCTACGATGGCTTGGAGCAATGGCGCTCCATATATCCCGCGGAGACGTTTATCGCGCAATTCACAAAAGTGGCCGATGGATTTGATGCCGCATTAGCTGAATTGCGTAATGGCGCAGCGGGCGCGAAACTCAGTGACGCGGAGCGCAAGGCGATTGAGGAGGAAATGCTGGTGGATGAGGCGTGCGCAATTCATTTCCGCAGCGTAGCCAATCAAAGCCGGTTTGTAACGTCGCGGGATGCATTTGCCAAGGCCGCCTCAAAAGAGGACAAGGCCAGCCTCGTTAAAACACTGGAAAACCTGTTGCACAGCGAATTGGATTTGGCCAAACGCCTGTATGCCTTGCAAACACGCGACTCACGTCTTGGTTTCGAAGCATCGAACCACTATTTCTTTGTACCCATGGATCTTGCCGCCAAGGTAGTCAATTGCGAGGATCTTTTAACGAACTGGCTGCCGTCCTTGAAAAAATAAACATTGGCTTTCGACTAAAGGGATTACGGATGAGGCGATTGGTCTTTGTTTGCGTTGCAGTGTTTCTTTTCAACTCCGCATACGGCGCCGAAAGTACACGGTGGCAACAGGATCGGTTTTGCATATCGTATTGGGTAGACCCGCCGATTGACGGGAAAGAGGACCAATACTATAAAGATATCAAGGACGCGGGATTCACCGTGGCGCTGGGTGCTTTTGGGGCGAGGACCCCGGAGACGGTAAAATGCCAGTTGGAATTATGCAAGAAATATGATCTTAAAGCGCTGGTGTGGAGCCGGGACGCCATGGAAGGAATCTATCCCGAATCGCCCGCCTGTTGGGGATATATGATTCAGGATGAACCGAACGTTACACAATATCCGGCTCTGCGATCCCGGGTAGATGAAATTCGCACGAAGCGCCCCGGTAAGCTGGGTTTTATTAACCTGTTTCCCGATTATGCCACCTTCAGTCAACTGGGTTTTGCCAAGGACGAACCGGGTGTGAGCGAAGCCACGGCATACACCGAATACGTCAGGCGTTTTATTGAACAAGTCGATCCCGATCTGCTGTGCATGGACCATTATCCGGTCATGCGCCCGGATCAGGATGGGCGTTTTTATTACTGCCGGAATCTTTGGGTCATGCGCAAATATTCGCTGGAAAAGGGCATTCCCTTTTGGAATTTCTTTAACACCCAAGTTCACAGCAGCCACACCGATCCCACCGAAGCGCAACTTCGCTGGCAGGTGTACAACTCATTGGCCTATGGGGCGAAGGGCGTGCTGTATTTTTGTTATTGGACGCCTGATGGCTTTGGGAAAAATTACTCGCTCATTACGCCGGATGGGCGCAAAACCCGCCACTACTACCAGGCCCAGCGGATCAACCTTGCCATTGGAAAGCTTGGCCCGGTACTCATGAATCTTACCAGTACCGCTGTGTGCCACATCACGAAAAAGAGCAATCCCGTGGAAGACTTGAAGGGGACGGGCATTACAAATATTCAAAAAGCAGAGCCTGCCGATCCTGATTTTGACTATATCGTCGGCGCTTTTGTTCATCGGGATGGACGCCGCGCCGTGATGATTGTCAACTACGATATCGCTTATACAGCACTGGCCACCTTCACCTTTGAAGCACCGGCCGAAAATGTCATGGAGGCCCGCCAGGATACCGGCAGTGTCGAACCGGTTTTGGACGACAGCCCAGGAATTGAGGGGCTTCAGTTGTCGTTTGACAGCGGTGAAGGGCGGCTGTTTTTATTGTCTGCACCAAAAACCAATGAATAAAAAAGTCTGCGAGTCGGTAAGTGAGAGAAGAATGTAGAAATTGCAGGAGAGAAACATGAAAGCAACCACGTACATGGGCAAGTATTTGGAACGTGTGCCATTGAACAGAATGGTCAGCGGCGTGCGGAAATTGAGATTAGGATGCCTGTTGGCAGCAGGTTTCGTAAGCATGATGATTTTGGGAACGGCCTGCACTCAGGAACCTACAGGTGTCAAAGGCGAAGTGGACAAAGCCATTAAACTTCTCTCCGTAACAAGCGAGAGCCAGACGGAGCAAGTGGCTAAGGCCTTCGACTACATCAAGCCCCTGCCAAATGCCGAAGCCCTGAAATATCTCTGTGCGTGGTTGACCTCTAATGAAAACACCAA
>CAYXPO010000291.1:0-6424 GCA_964466925.1 uncultured Nitrospirales bacterium | reverse complement strand
ACAGCCAGTCCGTGAGCACGCCGCAGAAGGCGGTAAGGCCTTGCGCCCAGGCAAGATACCGCGCGCGGCGTCCGGCGTCCGGGGCGGTCCGGAGAACTTCGAGCAGGGCATAGAGGGCAAAAAGCGGCATAACGGCCTGGTCCGAGAAATACCCCATCTCATGCTCATAAAAGGCCACGGGAAACCATAGGTAGAGGATGGGGGGAATCAAAGCGAAGAGACAGGCGGCGCCGCGCTGAAATCCCAAACGGCGGGATGCTGCAAAAGCCAGCCATCCCAATATCAAGGCGATGCAACAATGGCTGAACAGATTGTAGGCCATAACCATGGGCACCGAAGGTTCTTTTGCAAGAATCCTGGCCAACAGGTACACCGGGACAATGGCCCCGGGCGGAAAGGAGGTATAGGGCGTCCGCGATTCGAGGTTGGTCTCGATGCTGCCGGGTTCCCAATACATGACGAAGCGCAGGTTCCAGGGACCTTCGAGGTACCAGTTTCTCGCGCATACGCAGGTACCAGAGGTCAACCAGCCCGACATGCTCACGGGGGCTTCGCCAAACCATCGGCGGCGTTGCGCCACGGACCAGGAAAACAAGCCCAGGGTCACGGCGAACAGGAAAAGGAGGCACAATGCGGTTCTGGCCTTTTCCGAACGCATCACGGGGCCTTCTCCTGGGGCGGCAAGGGCGGATTGCTCGTGTCCAACAATGACTGATAATACTTCAGAAAATCTTCTTTGCGGATTTTGCGCAAATGGCAATCGCCTTCATGGAACTCTTCATACGCCAAGTTGGCCAATTGCACAAGGTTAAACGGCGGTCCCCAGTCGTCCTGGCCTTTGGCGAACAGATTGATGATATACGGGCCTTGGATGTCCTTGACGATATCGTGAATCTCCACAATGTTTCGCACGCGATGGACGGATTTCATCGAGTACACCACGAAATGGCGCTGGACGATCTGGTCCACGGAAAACACCACGTCATTATAGCCGGTGTGCGCCCCGACAAATTGCGCCATGGCCTTCCGGTCCAGTTTCAGGTCGCGGAACAGGGCCGCGCGGGTGTTTCCGAGGGAATAGGCGTAGACGGATGCGGAAACCAGCAGCAGGAGCGCCAGCACGAGTCCCGCGCGCTTTTTATAGGCTTCGGGAATCCACCGGGCGGCTATCATCATGGGCACCACGGCAAAGGGGATGACGGCCATGCCCGGGGCCAGCTTGAGCACGGAAAAGAAATGGAACATGAAGGAACTGTGATTTTTGAAGATGTGGTAGTGGGCGAAACAGGGAACCAGAAAGAGGTAAAGCACCATAATGGACAGGGTCCAGCCGGAGGCAAGGGATTTCCGGCGCAGGCGCTGTATCAGCGCATACAGCAACAGGCTGAGCAGGAACGCGGCGTTTGCGAGAATCAATATTTTCCCGGTCATTCCGTACGCGAAGGGAACAAATTTCTGCCAGAAGAAGGTGTCCAGGGTGAAGGTCCAAAGCTGATCAAAATGCACATGCTTGGGAACGGGCCGCAGGGCGTTCAGCCCGCCGCCGTCCACGCCGGAGCGATGGATGAACCGGAGCGCCAGCTTGGTGAAGGCATGTACCTTGTACAGTTGCAGGGCATAAAGGCCCAAGGCCAACCCCGCCGGGAACCAGAACCAGAAACTGCGTTTGACAAATGCGATTGGACGCGTTCCCATTTGCCCGCGCGCGACGCGCATGAGATACACGGCCAGGGCAACAAAGGGAAAGAGCCAATCCGTGAAAAAGCCCCAGAACAACACGAGCCCCTGAAAAGCGGGCAGCCATCTTTTTAGGCGTTCGCTTTGCGTGGTTTCGCGGGATACTTCCAGGAAGACCAGCAAGGCATAAGGCAGTATGATGGCCTGATCGGCGAAATACCCCAGCAGGTGTTCGTAGAACGGGGAGGGCATCCAGAAGTACAGGATGATGGGAACCACGGCGGTCAGACACTGGACAATCAGCGGGAAGTTCATGGCCCGCAGGATGAAAAACACGAGGAGCGCCAGAACCAAGCCGATGCAGTACTGGTTGGCGAGATTGTACGCCATGGTCAGTTCGCAGGTGGGGCCGCGGGGCGAAAACTTGCCCAACAGGTAGATGGGCAGAATGGCGCCCGGTGGATAGGATACATAGGGCGTGCGGCTTTCCAGGGTGGGATATTCTATCGAGTCGGGTTCCCAATACATGATGAACCAGCGGTGCCAGGGGCCTTCCTGATGCCATTGTTTGGCTTGGAGCGTGGTGCCGGTGGTGAGGGCGCCCGTCATGTCGTTGGCGGTGGCCCCGAACCAATCGCTGCGCTGATATACGGAAAGCGCAAACAACGCCGCAGCGCACACGGCGAGAAACAGGACTCCGTACAGCGTGGGGCGGTTCTTCGTGGCGGGGTTTGGAGTCATGTTACCGGATATTTACTTCGCCGAGATAGGCGGCTTCGTTGTTCCAGCCGGTGGCCGCATTTTCCAGCCGGATCGTAACGGTTTTTCCGGCCCACGGCTTCAGATCAATCTCCAGCGTGCGCCACGTGCCATGGGTATCCATAGTGGTTTCCTGGACCGTGTTGCCGTCAATCACCACCCGGAGCAAATAATCGCCATTGGGGTTCGAGGCCGCCTCGATGGACAGCTTGGGAGTTCCGGACGGCACGGTCAGGGTTGTTTCCAGCACCGCCGGGGTTTCCTGGTCCACCGGGTGAATCAGCAACACCTTCGGTTTTCCATATTTCTCGGAACGGACCCCCGGCTCCATGTCGGAACCGCAGGCGATGACCTTCCAATTGGGATTCCATCGGTTGAGTTCCTGCTGCGGCAGGGGCTGCTTGAGCACATCGCGTTGGTTGGTCCACTGTTCCAGGGGTTCGGGAGCCTTTGGACATTGCCGCGCGAATTTGTACTCCCGCTTCAGCACTTTGCCGCCGTTCTTCAGGATCAGTTGTTCGGTGATGCGCTGGCAGGCGGGAATGAGGGTGTTGAAGGAGTAATCCGTGTGATCGAAGTTTGTATTCGCGATGGCGGGGAAGCCGCGGGTCCATTCCTCGGACAATTTCTTATATCCCTTCATGCAGCACAACACGCCGGCGGCGCTGGAGGGGTTGCAGTCGTTGTCCTGTCCGCAGCGCGTGGACACTTCAAGAGTCTTTTCAAGATTGCCTTCTCCGTACAACAGGCCCATGACGATGTACGCGCCGTTAAGCTTGGCATCAATATTGATGGGATTGCCAGGCCCGCAATCCACGTCGTCCTGCCATTTCTGCTCAATCTTGTTCCATGCGGCCAGCCAATCGTCCGGCGTCTCGTGATACCACTGCATCACGTCGGCAATGCACTTGTAATACTCGGATTCTTTCGGGATGCAGTCCAAACCCTCCTGGATGACCTTCTCAACGTTTTTATCCTCAAAATAGGCGGCGCAGTACATCCCCGCCACGAATACCCCGCCATAGACACCGTCGCCGTAGTTCATCACATGGCCGAATACATCGCAGAGAGCGTTGGAGGCCTGCGGCAGCCCCGGACAAATAATCCCGAACAGGTCCGCCTCAATCTGGAAGTCAATGTCATCCGCGTGAATATTGTAGTCCGGATGCCCCGATTTCGGCGGCATGATCCCCGCCCGCACATTGTCGCGCCCCACCCGGTTTGCATGCCAGAGCGGGAATTGCGTTTCCGCGAAGGCTTTGCCCGCCTCTTCATAGGTGACGTCCAACCCATACTTCTCGATGGCCTTCAAAAACGTCATCTCGACATAACAGTCGTCTTGGCCAATCGCGCCCTCGATGCGCTCGGGCGTCCAAGGGCGCAGCGGTTTAAGCATAGGTTTTCCATTGAATAGAAACTCGTATGGGGCGCCATAACACACACCGATCATCTGGCCGGCCCACGCCCCCTTGCACTTGTCGAGATACTTGGCTTTTTTTAGCGTGATGGTCTTGGCCTCCGCGAAGGGGTTCAAGAAAATCGCGAGACACATTGTCAGTACAACAACACATTGCTTCATTGGGAAAACTCCATTGTACGGATACCGCTTTCCAATCCGAAACGAACACAATTCTACCGCAAATGGAGGGCGGACCCCAAGCAGGGCAGTGGCATGGTGCGGCTTGATTTCAAGAGCCGTGCGCGTTCAGTCGAACCAGAGGCTTAAATCAATCCGGGTGAAGGGGCGTTGGGTAGCCGTGAGGGGGGGATTGCTCCCGGCCACGGCCACGTAGGCGGTTTTGTTTTTCGGATCGAACACCCAAGAATGGAGCGTGTTGTCATTGAACACGGGGCCGTTGGCCAGCAGTTGAAGGGCCTCTTTGACATCCATTCCCTTCGGTTTGGCCTGAATCTGCTTGCCCAGCCAATCATACCGCTGCCAGGTGTTTTGCAGCTTGAGAATGAATACCGCGGCGGGAAGCTGTTCCATGCTGGTGATAGTGATCCCCATTTTGGGGCCCACCGCCTGTGCCAGCTTCAGAAGCTGTGTGGCGCTGATGGGGTGATTGGTGCGGCGCACCGCGTCCGGCATGGCCCAATGCCCCGTCTCTTCGTTTTCGCGCGCGTCCGAAGGACCGAACACTTCGCAGGCTTTGGCATCCACTTCCAGGGCGCGGCCATCCGGGGTTTTCCCATCGCCCAGGATGAAATTCCATCCGGAGGTCCGGGGACCGGCCTGCATTATCTTCACCGCTTCTTCCAGATTGCCCGCCTCCTGCAATACGCGCCGCATCAGGATGCACAGGGGAATGCCGTCGAACGTGGCATCGGTGGAAACGCACGTCATCTCGCCAAAGGTGATGCCCCGGGCGTTCATGCCGCTGACGCTGCCAATACCGCCGGCCCAGCCCGTCATCATGAAGGGCGAACCCCCCTTGGGCCGCCACACCAAAATCACCGCGTCCTCTTGCGCGCCCCACTTGATGCTCCAGTCGAGATTGCGGCCATGCAACAGGCGTCCGTCGGTGGTCCATTGCCCCCAGCAGGCAAAATTGGAACAGGCCGGCGGCATGTTCGGATCAAAATGGAGAATTTCCGCCTGGGTGACGCCGTTGCGGATATCTTCATAGGCAATATCCGTCACCCCGGCCTTGTGCAATCCTTTCTCAAGGCCTTTCATCTCCTCGATATACGCGGGCGGGATGAATTTCTCCATGCGCGCTGATTGCGTGTTGACATACTCGGGCGTATAGCCCCGGTCCCACAATGCCTTCTTCAGATACCCCTCCTTGATGACGTGATGGATTTTGGCGGACAGGAGCCGTCCATGTTGAAACCCCATTTCTTCGGGGGAACCTTCCATCACGCACACGAGGTGCTCCCCCACCTGATACAGTTTCCCCGCGCCCTCGGTGTCGATCACTTTCACTTCCGGATGATCGATGATGGCGGGTGTTGCAAGCGCCTCCCCGGCGGGCTGGGTTTCCGGGGCATTGGGTTGCGCGGCCGCGGCCACCGCGAGACATCCGCATAACACCATGCGAAGGACGCTTTTAGGGACATACACGTTGGTCATGGAACATTCTCCTCGCTGCACCTCAGACCTTGAATCATGCAGGGCGGGTTTCATGGGCATAGACGAGTATTCTCAACTCTTTCAAGAACCGGGTATTAAGACAGTTTCGTCTCATTTCAAATATGCGGATACATTTTCCATCGGCCTGCCGTCCAGGGCATGAATCCGCGCGCTTATGCCCCAAGCTCCTCCCGCGGAGGTGGTTGTGAGCAGCAATTGGTTTTCCCCCTGCTGCAGCTTGATGTGCATCCGGTCCTTTCGGGACAACCACCCCGGGCAGGAATCCGTGGCGGGAATGGATTCGCCATTCAGCCACACCTTGACCGCGCTCTTGCTTTTCAACACGAGTTCCGCGTCTTGGGCGGCGGGGGAACGGACCCAGGTCTGGAGACAGGCCGTTCCTTCGGCCTTGCCCAGCACTTTGTCCAAATCGAGATAACCGGGGGTGTGGGTGTTCAAATCCACGGGCATCACTCGCCAAGCCATGCCGCTGACGTTGGGGAGAACACTTGTTTCCCGAGCATGCGGTCCGGAGATTTGCCAGGCAAGAATATAGTCGCCCGCCCTGACCGGGGGATGGAGGATTTTTCGGATGGCCTTCTGCTGTTTTGGGTCAGGAAGCATTCGGAGCATTTCCTTCAATTGGGCGTCCACTACCTCCGGATAGGCCGCCCGGATTGCCCGCGCCACGCTCAGGCATGACGCCGCCGCCGTATCCCGCAATGGTGCCTGGGGGAGGAACGGCAGCAAGAGCACCAGCGTATAGGGATGCAGGAAGCCCGCCACGCCTTCCAGAACGGCTTTCTTGGCTTCTAGGGTATGGGCATATTCCAGCCAGGTGTTATACTTTCCAATGGTGATATCCGCGGACCGGGCGCTGGGCTGGGCCAGCAAGCGGGCATATTCCTTCAC
>CAYXPO010000290.1:0-6439 GCA_964466925.1 uncultured Nitrospirales bacterium | reverse complement strand
TATTTTGCGGGATAATGGAGCGCGGAAAACCCGGTGAACCGGCAGCGCCAGACCCAATGCCTCACAGGGGTCCGGTCTTGTCTCCTGTGGTAATGGTAGAGGCCGTTTATCTTCATGTTATTCACAAAACGCCACGAAGGGAATGTATGGATGATTTGCAATCACGTCCGGGTTGTGGGGTAGGGTTTACTTGTCCAGGATTACAAGGAGACCGCGAAATGAAGAAACCATTGGGCGCCAACAGGCAAACGATATCCAGTCTCATCCTTTCCATGGCTCTTTCCATGGGCCTTGGCTGTCATGCCGATCCCGCGGTGGACCCCGCCCCCGCCAAACCGGCGGAAACCGCCGCGCGCGCCGGTGTTCTGGAAAAGGCGGAAACCCTGGAGCCGGTGCCGGGTTTCGTGCTCCACCACAATATGGACAAAGATGGCAAGGTCCAGCCCGGCCCGATGAAAGAAAGCGCGGAGTGGCGCGTGGCCGATTTTTACCACAAAGGGATCGTCCGTGTGGACAAGGACGTCCTGTATCTGGAAAAAGGCAACGACATGACCGGCGTCACCTGGCGCGGGCCGCTTCCCCGGATGAACTATGAGATTACGCTCGAGGCCATGCGGGTGGACGGGGAAGATTTCTTCTGCGGGCTGACCTTTCCCGTGAACGCGGAATCCTGTTCGCTTATCCTGGGCGGCTGGGGCGGCTCCGTGGTGGGCCTGTCCAGCATTGATTACGAAGACGCCGCCAACAATCAAACCACGCGAAGCGTTAAATTTGAAAGCAACCGCTGGTACCGCGTGCGCGTCCGGGTCTACGGAGAAAAAATCGAGGCGTGGCTGGACGGAGACAAGATTGTTGACATCGTCACCACCGGACACAAGATTGGAATCCGGTGGGAAATGGAGGCGTGTGTTCCCTTGGGCATCGCCACGTGGCGCACCACCGGGGCGATTCGCGCGATTAAACTCGAGGGCTTGACGGAACAGCCTTTCGATTACCAGGTAAAGAAATAGGGCAAGACATGATTTACGGAGTATGCCTCTTGTGTTCGCTGGGATTGTTGGGCGCGCCCGCGCCGTCCGAGGTGCACGCCCTTGAACCCGTCTATGGGGTGGAAATCGAACCCGTCTCGCGGGACGCCCTCGATTTCCTGGTGTGGAATCATTTCGACGTGGATGGCATGGCAGGGGGGCGGATTCGGGTGTATGTCAAGGAAGAGGAACTCTGCCGCCTGGAGGAATATGGATTTTCATGCCGGGTGGTTGAACGGCAGCCGAATCCGCCCGTGTTCGAGGAACCGTCCAAGGCGGTGTGGGTGTATCACAGTTATTCCACGTTGACCCAGGCCTTGCAGGGATACGCCGATGCCTACCCTGCGATTTGCAGGTTGTCCTCGCTGGGCAATTCCGTAAACGGGCGGGCATTATGGGCCATCAAGATATCGGACAACCCGGATACCGAAGAAGACGAGCCGGAATTCAAGTATGTTTCCACCATCCATGGCGACGAGCCGGTGGGCACGGAGATGTGCCTCAAGTTGATCGAGTTTTTGCTGAGCAATTATGGCGGCGCCTCGGAAGACGGGGCGCGCGTCACACGGCTGATAAATGAAACGGAAATTTGGATAGTCCCCTTGATGAATCCCGACGGCCTCACCAACGGCACGCGCTACAATGCCCAAGGCAAGGACCTGAACCGCAGCTTCCCCAGTTATGTTCAGGACGGTCCGGCGGAAAACCTGCTGGACGGCGGGATGCTCGATACGCCGGGCCGCCCTCTGGAAGTGCGGCACATCATGAGATGGAGTGCACAACACAGCTTTACGCTGTCCGCCAATTTTCACACCGGCGCGCTGGTGGTGAATTATCCCTATGACGAAGGGGATCACGCGGAAAACACCTATGAGATCGCGCCGGACGACGCCTTGTTCGTCCAGGTGGCGGAACAGTATTCTCAATTCAACGCGCCGATGTGGAACAACGTCTTCTTTGATCATGGAATAACCAACGGCTCGGCGTGGTACACCCTGCACGGGGGAATGCAGGACTGGAACTACCGGTACGCCGGCACGAATGAGATGACCATAGAGCTTTCCAACACGAAAAGGCCGGCCCAATCCACCTTGGGCGCCTTCTGGTCCGACAAGCGGGAATACATGCTTGCCTACATGGAATGCGTGCATTGGGGTGTGCGGGGCATTGTCACCGACGCCTCCAGCGGCGCGCCCGTCTATGCAAAGATCAGCGTTCAAGGAATTGATCATCCGGTGTTCACCGATCCCGATGCGGGCGATTACCACCGCATGCTCCTGCCGGGAACATATACCCTGGTGGTCTCCGCGCCGGGATATGCCTCCCGCACCATCACCGGTGTTGCCGTGGTTTCCGGAAGCACCGCCCGCCGGGATGTCGCGCTGACGAACGACGGGACCCATCCCGCCGCGCGGCATTCGGCGGATACCAGCGGCAATCAGCGCATCAGTTTGTCCGAACTGCTGCGCGGCATCCAGCTTTATCAATCCTCTCCGGATCGTTCCTATGGATATCATTGCGATCCGGGCAGTGAAGACGAGTATGGCGTGGGCGAAGGAAACCGGTGGTCTTTTCCGCCTCACTCCAGCGATTACGCCCCCGCCGATTGGCAGATCAGCCTCTCCGAACTGCTCCGCCTCCTCCAACTGTACAACAGCCCCGGCTATCACGCCTGCGATGAAGGAGAGGATGGATTCTGCATAAATTAGGGTTTGGGGACTGGAGGCAGGGAACCGGGGAAAATGCGGAGCGCAGGGAAGGTGGCGGCGAGCGGCATCATACGAATTTTGCGGATACATGGATTCCCCGTTCGTAACGCACAAGCAGTTTTTACAAAATCGAAAGCTTCACGCATGGGTTGCAGAAATTGCGCGTAGCCGGATGTGATTGCTTGGGAAGGATTCACGTGCGGAGACGGCGGCTCGGGAATGATCGGAAAATCCGCAGAACGGGTGCGCGTTTACGGCGACCACGCGGTATTCAGAAACGACAGCTTGTCTTTGCGTCCGGGGAGGTGGTGGAAGTCGTTTTTAATGGTTTGCGCGAGGGCGGCGGGTGTGCCTGTGCCGGAACGCATCAGAAATTCGTAGAGGTGGCGGGCGAGTTGGGCGAGGGGGAATTCATGGGTGCGTCCGGTGGCGGTCCACAGGTGATCGGAAAAAGTCATGAAGGCATCAAAGGCGGAAGGCCGCGCCTGAAAGAGGAGCGGCAGGCTTGTGGGGAAGTTTCCGGAGTTGTAATACAAGTCGAAATACCGCGCGAAGCGCTTGATGCGCTGCATTTGACTGAACGCGAGACGGTCCGTTTGCAGGATTTCGTACGGGGCCTGGGCGGAGAAGACCATCCTGTGTTCCGGGATATGCCGCGCGATGGGCGCGCCTTTCAGCCGCTTCAGAATGCCCACTTGAATTTCATGCGGGCGCAGGGCCAGAAGCTGATCAAAACCGGCCCCGAAACTCTCCCAGGTTTCCCCAGGCAATCCCGCCACCAGATCGGCATGGAGCAACACACCGGTCTGTTCGCGCAAAAACCGGATCGTTTCGATGGTTTTTTGCTTGTCCTGCCGCCGGGAGATGTTTTCGAGCACCTCCGGCGTGAAGGTTTGCACCCCCACTTCGAGATGCAGCCCTTCCGGAGGAAATTCCGCCATGCGCCGCAGCAGCACCTCGTTCAGGCGGTCCGGCACAATTTCAAAATGCACCCGCACGCCGTCCCGCCAGTGTTCGAGCAGAAAACGGAGGATGGCGTCCGCACGGTCCGTTTTTAAGTTAAAGGTGCGGTCCACAAACAGGATATTGCGCACACCGCGCGCGAGGAGGGTTTTCAGCGCCTGCAAGAACGGCTCCAGCGGAAAATCGCGCACCTGCGGGTCCAGCGAAGACAAACAGAACTCGCACCGGAAGGGACACCCCCGCGAGGCTTCCACATACACCAAGCGGCGTGCCACATCGTCATCGGTATAGGCATCGTAGGGAAGGCGCAGTTGCGTCACATCAAGCCGTTCCGCTTGGAGCACCTTTTGCGCGGGCGGACGGCCTTCGAGGATGGCTTCGGCCAGGTACCGGAACGCCGTTTCGCCCTCCCCGCACACAATATAATCGGCGGCGTCATACAGCGCGGTGTTTTCGTATTCATAACTGATTTCCGGACCGCCGAGCACCAGCACGATGTCCGGGCGCACCCCCTTGATGGCCTGCACCACCTGGGTGATCACCCCCACGTTCCAGATATAGACCCCCAAGCCCAAAATGACGGGGTTTTCCGCCAGAAGGCGTTCCGCGATCTCCAGGGGCGGATGCTGCAAGTGAAATTCCCGAATCGTGGCGCGTTCACGCAAGGGGCCGAGATTGGCAAGGAGCCAACGCAGGCCGAAGGCGGTGTGGGTGTACCGCCCGGTGACCGTGCTCAAAACGATGGAGGTCTCCGCCATTCGCCAAACCTTTTCACTCGTGATAAAAAACGAGTATAGCATACCCATTCCATTTCGGGTGGAGCGTTGGGTGGGTGAAATTGAACTTGTGGGGCCGAATACCTACCATAGCTTTGGGAATACGCCACCCGGCGGCGTGTTCATAACATTCAGGCGTTCGATGGATCAGGATTTCAAGCATCCCCCCGTGAATTTCGCACAGGCGCGCTGTTTTAACCATGCACGGCGCGAGGCGGCCGCGCGGTGCCCCGCCTGTGGCCGGTTTTTCTGCCGGGAATGCGTTTCAGAACACCGCAACCGGCTGTTGTGCGCCTCGTGCATCGCCGAAGAAGGCGCCCAGGCGCGGGTGCACCCGAAACGGACCCTTGGCCCCTTGAAGGCGGTGTTGCGGCTGGCACTCGGAGTGTTGGTGTTATGGGTGGCCTTTTTTGTGATGGGAAAAGCGTTGCTCCGCGTGCCGTCGGCGTTTCATGACCGGGATTCCCTCGTGATGGAGGCCTCGGAAGAAACGGACGCGCCATGATGAAACCCGCCCGGGAGACAAGCCCCTCCGGCCTGCACATCACCGAAGAGGCGGTTGGATTATTGAAGGGGACGCCGCTGGCGGTTTTCGCGGTGTATTACACCGGCGCATTGCCCTTCGTGGCGGGGGCGATCACCTTTTGGGCGGCCATGCTTCAAAGCGCCCATGCGGAAACAATGCTGCCGGTGGCGGCCTTGGGCATGGCGGCGCTCTTCGTTTGGATGAAAACCTGGCAGGCCCGGTATTGTCATCTGCTCATGGCGCGGCTGCATGACGAGCCGCCCGCTCCGCTGACGGCGGCGCGCTGGCTGCGTTCCGCGTCCATTCAGGCCCTCATTCAAATGACGGGATTTTTCACCTTGCCTTTGGCCGTGGTGGTGGCGTTTCCGTTTAGTTGGGTGTATGCCACTTATCAGAACGCGGTGGCGTTGGACGATGGCGCGGCGGTCTCCGCGCGGGAATTGTTTGACCGCGCCACAAAGCAGGCCGCGTTCTGGCCCGCGCAGAATCATCTCGTGATAGGCTTGCTCAGCCCGTTCCTGCTGCTCCTGATCGCGGGGTTGTATCTGGCGCTGCTGCCGGTGACCGAATCCTTGTCGCCGGTGCTGTTGGGCGGAGTGGCCTATCTCTACGCGGCGCTGCTGTCCCTCGCGCTTATCCCGCTTGCCCCCGTGGCGATTATTATCGCCGTCAACCTAGGGTCGGGCCTGTTGTTCGGCGCGCAACTCTTGCATTCCTTGCTGGGCATCGAAACGCTCCTGTCACAAACTTCGAGCGCCGCGCAGAACAGCACCTTTATTGCGATTGTCTGCGGCCTGACCTATCTCGTGCTGGATCCCGCGCTCAAGGCCGCGTACGTACTGCGCTGTTTCTATGGGCAGTCCCGCCGCAATGGGGAAGATTTGAGGATTGCCCTCCGGCGCTTGCGGAACCTGTCGGCGTGGGTGGTGGTGATGGCCAGTATGGCGGCGCTCGCGGCCGGTGCCGCGCCGGCCTCCGCGCAAACGGAGCCTTCAATGCAACCTGTGGCACGGCCCAACGCGGTGGAGGCGCGGCGCTTGGATCAGGCGCTGGATCAGGAACTCCGTCAACCCCGGTATACCTGGCGCATGCCGCGTCCGGAAGGGGACCCGGACCAGGAAGGGTACATTCTCCGCACGCTGCACGCCGTCTCGGAGCGCATCCGCGGCGCGTTGAAATACGTTTCCGATGCCATTAAACGGTTTTTTGACTGGCTCTTGGACCGGGACCGGCCGGTGCACGGTAAACCGCCCGCACGGTCTCTGGATTCCATAAAAGAGGTCTTGCGGGGGGTGCTGGTGTTGCTCACGCTCGTCCTGACCGGCGCGATGCTGATCTTGTTAGTGCGCATGTGGCGGCAACGCCGCACGGAAACGCCCGCCCCGGCGGTGGTGGCGTCCGCCCCCGTGCCCGATGTCGCCGATGAGCGGACATCGG
>CAYXPO010000289.1:0-6441 GCA_964466925.1 uncultured Nitrospirales bacterium | reverse complement strand
AACCGCCGCATTTTGGAGTACCGGTTGTCCGAGGGCGATGTAATCCGCATCGGCGCACAGGAAATACGGTTTGAAGCGGGGGGGGCCGCCGTGGCGGCAGACGCCGCCAAAGAAGACAAGAGCCGCAGCGGCGTCCGTTTTGAAACCGGACGGGAGGGGCGCATGGAAGCGGCCAGCGCCGCCAACCTGTATCAAACCATCTTTGAAGCGCCGCAAGAATCCGCCTCGGATCAACAATTGCGGGATGCGCAAAAACGTCTGCGCGCGGTGTACACGGCCAATCAAGTGATCTCCAGCGAGCGCACATTGTCCAAATTGTTTGCGCGGGTGATGGACCAGATTTTTTCGCTGGTGCCCGCGCATAACGGCGTGATCCTTCTCAAGGAGAAAGATTCCGACGAATGGGTGCAGGAGTATGTCAAGACCGGATTGACCGATCAGGATTTTGTCATCAGTTCCACCATCGTGAGCCGCGTCTATGAAAAGGGTGAAGCAGTGCTGACCTATGATGCCGCGGAAGATTCGCGCTTCGAGTCGGGCGCCAGCATTATCAGCCAGAACATCTCCTCGGCCATGTGCGTGCCGCTCACCTATCAGAATGACTGCCTGGGCGTGGTGTACGTTGACACCCGCGGCACCACCAACGCGTTCGTTTCCAGCGACCTCGAATTGCTCGTGGCCCTGGCCGGTCCCGCCGCCATCGCCATCCGCAACGCACAATACCTGCGGGAACTTGAACAGAGCTACGAGGACACCCTGATCGTGCTGGCCAATTCCATTGAACTGCGGGATCACTACACCGTGGGGCATACCTGGCGCGTCACCAACTTCGCCATGGCCATGGGCCGGGAACTGGGATGGGAGGAAGAAAAACTCAAGGAAGTGCGCATGGGGGGCGTGCTCCATGATGTGGGAAAAATCGCCGTGGATGACGCCATTATCCGCAAACCCGAGAAACTCACGGACGAAGAATACGCAAAAATGAAGGTTCACCCGGAGCGCGGCGCACAACTGCTGCAGGATGTCCCCCGCCTCCATCCCCTCATTCCCTATTGCCTCTATCACCACGAACGCTATGACGGAAGAGGTTACCCCTACGCTCTGAAGGGCGAGGATATCCCCATCGAGGGACGCATCCTCTCCGTGGCCGACACGTTTGACGCCATGACCAGCAACCGGCCCTACCGGAAAGGCCTCAACCCGGAAATTGCCGTTGCGGAAATCGAGAAGGGAAAAGGAACCCAGTTCGACCCCCTGTGCGCCGATCTCCTGATTAAATGTTACCGCGCCGGAAAGGTGGACAGCATCCTGCAGGACTACTACGCCAAGGAGGTCCGGAGTCTCGCCTGCCCCTTCTGCAGTACCCTCATTCGCCTCTCCGATTCCGTAAAGTCGGGCGATGAGCATGAATGCCATGTCTGCCATCGCCTTCTGCGCATCCTTGAGCAAAATCAAACCTATTTTGCCGAGCGCGTTCCGCAAAGCGGCCCAGTGCCCATTCAGCGGGCCACAAAACTCCTTAAAGTTGATCCATAACAACAAAAACCGATACATACGGTTAAATTCAAGATCAGCGCATCCCCACCACACCCTTCGGCCTAAAAAGGATTCATGTCATTTTTCTTTTCTTTGGGTGTGCCGTTTTGATACAATAACTCGGAAAGGTTTCTGGAGGTGTTGCAATGAGAAGCAGCAAGAACGATGTACAGCCCAAAATACTTGTTGCCTGCAGTGAGAAAGAATATGGGGTGGCGATTGCGCATTTTCTGAATTCTTATGGCTACCGCACGGAACGGTGCATGGATGCGGCGGGGGTTTTGCGGAATGCCGGACGGCGGGCTTTTGAAGTGCTGGTGCTGGACCTTGATCTGGCGTTGGAGGGGGACATTGATTTGGTATCCTTTATCCGGCAAAAGAACCCCTCCCTCCAACTGATTTTGCTGTTTGATTCCTCGACCATTGAGCGCGCGCTGGACGGCATCCGTCAGGGTGCTTTTTTCTATCTCCCCAAAAGCGCCGCGCCTTCGGATGTAGCCCTGGTGGTGGAAAAATCATTGCACACCCGGGCATTGGAAACCGTTGCCCAGGATTTTGAACAGACCGTCTTCGAAGAACTGGTGGGGCAGACACCGGCCATGCAGCGGGTGGTGGAAGTGATTCAAAAAGTGGCCCCCACGGGGAGCACGGTGTTGCTACTGGGGGAAAGCGGCACGGGGAAAGAGGTGCTGGCCAACGCCATCCACCGGTTGAGCCTCCGTCATGACAAGGCGTTCATTGCGGTGAATTGCGCCGCGCTGCCGGAAGGACTGCTGGAGAGCGAGTTGTTCGGGCATGTCAAGGGGGCGTTTACGGGGGCGGAGCAGGACAAGCGGGGCCTTTTTGAAGAGGCGGACGGAGGCACGATTTTCCTCGATGAAATTGGCGACATGTCCCCCATCACCCAAGCCAAGCTCCTGCGGGTGCTGCAAAGTGGAGAAATCCGGCGGGTGGGCTCCGCGGTTTCGCAAAAGGTGGATGTGCGGGTGATTGCCGCCACCAACCGGGACCTCGTGGAGGCCGTGGCAAACCACACGTTTCGCGAAGACCTTTATTTCCGGCTCAATGTCATTCAACTCCGCATCCCCCCCCTGCGCGAACGCATGGACGCCCTGCCCGCGCTCATGCATCATTTTCTGGCCCGCGCGAACGCGCGCTACGGGAAAAATGTTCACGGCGTGGATGAACACGCCCTGGCGCTCCTCCGGCATTATGACTATCCGGGCAATGTCCGCGAACTGGAAAGCATCATTGCACACGCGGTGATTTTGGCCGATCACGATAAAATCCGTGCGCGGGATTTGCCGGAGGCGGTGCAGTTTGGCCGCGTGCCGCGCCTTGCCCTCCCCTATGCCGCCGAGGACACCCTGCTCACGCTGGCGCAAATGGAGGAGCGGCATATTCGTGAAACCCTCCAGCGGCTCAACGGCAACCAAAGCACGGCGGCGAAGCGCTTGGGCATTTCGCGGTCCACCTTGTGGCGGAAAATGCGCGAGTATGGCATTGAGCAGGCCTAGGCGGCGCGCCACTCCGGTGTGACGCCAAAATCCGTCCGGGGGAAGATTTGATCGAGAATTGGATTGCGGAGAAGCCTTCCAATGGGAAATACAGCTTCCATGAACGCCGGGGGAATTGCATGGAAACGCCATAAACCGCGTTGGGCGTGCGTGTGATACGTGCAGGTTGGGCTGGTCAGGATTTTGCGGGTTTTTCGGCGGGCTGGAATTCGTTGGCGATTTCCTGGAGGCGGGTGGCCAGAGCGCTCAGGGCGCTGTTGACCTCTTGGGTATCGGTGTCATTCTGACGCTGCAGCGCGTGCAATTCCGCGGCGAACTCGTAGGCGGCCCGAAGCGCGTATCCCTGCGTGTCCACGCGGCCGAATGTTTCCTCGATTTCCTTGATGCGTTCCGAGACCTGCCGGGCCACCGCCTGGGATGTCTTTTCATCCACATACACGGGCACCGGCACCGTGACATTGGCAATTTTCAGACGTGTGGTCTCAGGCATGGTGTGTCTTTCCCTGCTCGCTTATTCATCCCGCCGCAATTCCTTGGATAACGCTTTTGTGTATTCCAATACCGTCCTGGCGCGCTGCTGCAATTCCTCCTGGACCGCGCGGAGCCGCCGGTTTTCCTCTTGAAGGGCCTCAAATTCCTTCACGGAATCGGTCATGGTGGTGATTTCGCGGCCCCGGCTCCAATATTGTTTCAGAAGCCGCTCATGCGCCTCCTGGGCCTCGCCCAATTGCTCGCGGGAACGCATCAGCGCCACGTGCACATCCCCCACGAGGGCGTCAATGCGTTTGAGGTATTTTTTGGTCTGATCGTTCACCGCAATTCGGCCTCGAATTCCGCCCGGAGCTTCTTCACGATCTTGTCAATCGCCTTTTGGGTTTCATCATCGGTAAGGGTGCGTTCGGCGGATTGGAAAACCAGGCTCAGAGCCACGCTCTTCTTGCCCTTCGGCACCGGATCGACGGTGTAGATGTCGAAAATGTTCACCTGCGTCAGATTCTTTCCGCCGTTGTCATACACCGCCTTCACCAAATCGCCCGCGGGCACGGAGGCCTTCACCACCATGGCCAAATCGCGCAGGGACGGCGGAAACGCCGGGATTTCCTGGAATTGCGCCGTCTGTGGCGCGCCCGAAAGCAAGGGATCGAGATACAGTTCCAGGGCATACACCGCCTGGCCCATGTCAAACGCTTTCAACACCGGATGCGCCATTTTGCCCAAGTACCCGATGGTCTGGTTGCCCAATACGATGGCTGCGGACTGGCCGCTCTGGAACGGGCCAAACTCCACCGCGTTAAACACCGCGCTTTGCCCGAAGAACGCCAACACCGCCTCCACGCGGCCCTTGAGGTCGTAGAAATCCACGGCGCGCTGCGGACAACTCCAGTGTTTCGCCTCCGCCTGGCCCATCAAGAGCATGCCCAAACACAGGCGCTGTTCGGGAAGGTCTGATCCCGCCATGGGCCGGTACACCGGGCCGATTTCGAACACGGCCATATCGTTCACGCCATGATTGACGTTATACGCGGCATTGTTCATCAGCCCCGGAATTATGGACGAACGCAGCGTGGCCTGTTTTTCCGACAAGGGGTTTTGAAGCGTCACCATGTCCTGATAGGCCGCGTCCAACCCCGCCCGTTGCACCTCCTCCAAGCAACTGAAGGTCCACTGATAAATTTCCGTGAGTCCTTGATCAACCAACACCCGGCGCAATTGACGCACCTTGGCCTCATGGGGGGCAAACACCATTTCACTTTGGCGGACCTGCGGCAACGACACCCTCAAATTATCGTATCCATATAACCGGGCCACCTCTTCGATTAAATCCACTTCCATCGAAACATCCGGACGCCACGCCGGCACTTTGAACGTGGCCGATTCGTTGTCGCTGTCCTTGAGTTCAAAGCCCAGCCGCGCCAAAGCGTCCCGCTGGGTTTCCGCCGGGATGTCGGTCCCAATCAGGAGCGTACACCGGGCATACCGCAACCGCACTTCGCGCACGGGGATGCGGTTGGGATATTCATCGAGCATCCCTCGGGTGATTTCCGCGCCACCCAGCTTTTGCATCAGATCCGCCGCGCGGTTGATGGCATACACCGCCATTTCCGGATCGGCCCCGCGTTGAAAGTGCTGCGAAGCTTCCGTCGTCAACCCCAACTGCCGCGACGTCCGCCGGATGGAGGCGGGCTTGAAATAGGCGCTTTCGAGAAACACGTTCTTCGTGTTGCCGTCCACTTCACTGTCCCCGCCGCCCATGATGCCCGCCACCGCCTGCGGGTTTTTCGCATCCGCGATCACCAGCATGTCATGGGTCAGCACCCGTTTTTCACCGTCCAGCGTGGTCATGGGTTCGCCCGGTGCGGCACGGCGCACGACAATGCGGTGTTCTCCCAACTTGTCATAATCGAACGCATGCAGGGGATGTCCCGTTTCCAGGAGCACGTAGTTGGTGATATCCACAATATTGTTGATGGGCCGCTGGCCCGCCGCTATCAGGCAACGGCACATCCATTCCGGGGAGGGCGTGATGGTTACGTTTCGGAGCACGCGCCCGATATACCGGGGGCACAATTCCGCGTCTTCAATCGTCACCGACGAAAGGCTGGCGGCCGGTGTGGAAGATTCCGTCAACGTGACGGCGGGAATGCGCACGGACTTCCCGAAACGCGCGGCCACTTCGCGCGCCACGCCGATCATGCTCGCCCAATCACCGCGGTTCGGCGTAATCGAGACCTCGAAAATCACATCATCCAAGCCCAGCAGCGCCTTGGCGTCCGCGCCCAGCGGGGGTTCGCCCTGCAAGATGAGCAATCCGCTGTGGTCTTCGCCCATGCCCAGTTCACGGGCCGAGCACATCATGCCCTGCGACTCGATGCCGCGCATCTTGCGGCGTCCGATTTCAAACCCGCCGGGCAGTTTGGCGCCGATGACCGCCGTCGGGACGTAGTCGCCGGGCTTCATGTTTTTCGCGCCGCACACGATTTGCAGCGGCGCCTCCCCGCCGATGTCCGTCTTGCACACCACCAGCTTGTCGGCGTCGGGATGCGGCTCAATGGACAGAATCTTCCCTATGTAGACACCGGAAATCTCCGCGCCGGGCCTCTCGATGGCCTCGATTTCCAGCCCGAGCATGGTAAGCTCATGGGCCAGTTCCTCGGCGCCGATGTCAATGTCCACATACTCTTTCAACCAATTCAATGAAACGCGCATGGCTCTGCTCTCCGCGATGTATTCCGTTAGAACTGTTCCACAAACCTCATGTCATTTTCGTACAGATGCCCGATGCTGCTGATGGCGTGGCGCAGCATGGCAATGCGGTCTACGCCCAATCCAAAGGCGTACCCGGTGTATTTCTCCGTGTCATACCCGGCGTATTCAAACACCTTCGGGT
>CAYXPO010000288.1:0-6477 GCA_964466925.1 uncultured Nitrospirales bacterium | reverse complement strand
CCATGTTGAGCGTGGTGCTGGTCATGTACAAGGCGATGAAGGTGATGAGCATGGATACGGGGATGGCCAGCGAGACCATCACGGCGTTGGCCAGCCCGATAAACAAGAAAATGACGCCCAATACCAGGATTAAGCCGCTGAGAATGCTGTTGTTCAATTCCGAGACCATGTCCCGGATGTCATTGGATTCATCCATGGTGAATTGGAGTTCCATGCCGGGCAACAGGCGCGCCTTATATTGCTCGACCACGGCATGCACCTTTTCGGCCACCTTGATGACGTTTTCCCCCGCGCGCTTGGAGATGGTCAGGGTGACGGCATCACGGCCATTCAGGCGCGACAGCGTCGCGGTGTCCTTGAATCCGTCGCGGACCTCCGCGATATCGCGCATATACACGATGCCTTCCGGCCCCGCTTTCACAATGAGGCCGTTGATTTCCTCCGCGCTCTGAAATTCGCCCGGCACCCGCACGCTGAATTTGGCCTCGCCCAATTCGACGGACCCCGCGGGCGTGTTGACGTTTTCGACGCGGGCCAGCGTGACCAAGTCCGCCATTGAGATGCCGTACTCCGTGGCGCGGTCCGGATCGACAATGATTTGGATTTCGCGCTCGACGCCGCCCACCACTTTGACGTCCAAAACGCCCTTGATGGACTCGATCTCGTCCTCGAGGTCTTCCGCCACGTTGGTGAGCAGGGGCAAACCGGCCGTGCCCGTCAACGAAAGGAACATCACCGGAAGGTCGGAGATGTTCACCTCCGTGATGGTGGGGTCATCCGCGGCCTCGGGAATATCCGGCTTGGCCTGGTCCACTTTGTCGCGGACTTTCTGGAGGGCCATGTCAATATCCGTGTCCGCTTCAAATTCGATTTTAATCACCGAAATGCCTTCGGCGCTGTCGGATTCCATGGATTTGACATCGGAGAGGCCCGTGAGTTTTCGTTCGATGGGAATGGTGACCAGCGCTTCGATGTCGGCGGGCGTCACCCCTTCGTACGCCGTGGTCACAATGAGGATCGGCACCACGATTTCGGGATTGCTTTCGCGGGGCAGCACCCAATAGCAGAACGAGCCGAAGACGAGAAACAACACCAGCAGCACATAGACCGTTGCCCGGTGGTCCACCGCGTAATCATTGATTTTCATTCGGGCGCTCCGGGCATCACGTTGACCTTGTCGCCGTCGCGCACTTCCCGCTGGCCCGTCACAATAAGGTGTTCCCCCGCGGCGAGGCCTTTGGTCACCTGGACCCTGCTGCCTTCCAGCACGCCCACTTCGATGGGCCGCATCCGGGCCACGCCCTCTTCCTCGACCACCACGAACCGCTGGTTTTCCATGGAAATGATGCTGAAGATGGGCACTACAATGGCATCGTGAAACCGCTGGCGCACCAATCGCGCCCGCACGGTCATGCCGGGCTTGAGTGATCCGTCCTCGTTGTCCAGCATCACTTCCGTGGTGAAGGTGCGGGTAATGGCGTCCGCGGAGGCGGAAATCTTATGAATCACCCCGTCAAAGGTTTTTTCGGGAAAGGCGTCGAGGGTGATGTTCACGGAGTCCTTCAGGGCAAAATGGGCGCTGTCATATTCGGGGAGGCCGATGACCGCCTTGACCTTGTGCACTTGTATGATCGTCACCAGCGGCATGCCCGTGTCCACGAATTCACCCTGTTTCTTGAACAGTTTGTCAATCACGCCGTCAAACGGCGCTTTCACCACGCTCTTGTCCAGTTGAATCTTCATGGCGCTTAAATCCGCCGCCGCGACATCCCGCTCGGTCACGGCGCGGTCCAGGGACTGCGGCGACGACGCCCCCTTGTCCTGCAGGTGCTGGAGCCGTTCGACTTCCTGCAATGCCAGCCGTTGCCGCGCGGCCGCCTGATCATAGCGCGTTTGAAGCGTGGTGGTGTCGATCCGGAACAATACGTCCCCTTGTTTGACCGGTTGATTTTCCTCGATGGCGCGCCATTCCACTTTCCCCCCGGTTTCCGCGCTCAGCGTGACGTGCTCCCACGGCTCAATGCGCCCCGTGAGGGGAATGACATCCTCGACCACGGAGGGCTGCACCACCTGGACGCGGACATTGACCGCCTTGCTTTCCGGAGACGCTGTTTCCGCTTTGGAATCGGCGGGGGATAGTAAAAACGCGCCATAAACGACGGCCACGCCCGCGCCGATAATCAGCGCGCAACACAGCAAGGAGACAAAATGCTTCACGGCTAGATAAATCCTATGTTGACCCCTGGGCGCCGGCACCCAAACATAGGCAGGATTAGACTGCGTAGGGGCTGTTCAACGCCGTGGGCGGGGTTTCCGTGTAGGCCGCACCAGAAAAAAACAAATCCACCAACCCTTCACCCAGTTCCTTGGTGAGCCGGGCGGTGGGCCGTTGGTTCTTCGCCATTATATACATATCCATGAGCCCAAGAAAAGCCAGCGCGAGGCTCTGTGCGTCACCCCCGCATATCTCATGATTGTTGAGTCCGTCCGTGATCACCTCTTCGATCAAGCGGAACCGTTTCTTTTGCAGATAGGAATGGTCCACCTTGGGGCCTTGATGCGGCGGGGAAAAGAGCACATGAAGGATAAGACGCACCCCTTCCGGGTTGCGTTCGGTTAAATCGAACCCGGCCCGGATAATGGCCTTTAAGCGGTCCTTGCAAGAGGGAATGCGCTGGCGGATGTCCGCAATCTCGGAAGTAAAATCACGGAATGTTTGTTCCACCACCCGGCAGAAAAGGGCTTCCTTGTTTTCAAAGTAATAATACAACACCGGACGGGTGACGCCGGCCCCTTCAATGATTTCGCGAATGCTGGTGCCCTCATAGCCTTTTTCCGAGAAAAGCCTCAGTGCGCTGGCGAGGAGCTTTTCCTCGGCGGGATTCAGCGATTTGGGGGTTTGCTCAGGTGTATTCATCCATCCTCCTGGTTGTCTTACCTACCGTTCGTTAGCACTTCGCCGTAAGTGTACCGTATTTACACGCCCAGTGCAAACCATTTTTTCCCGCAGGTTATTCATGGAAGGGCGTGTCCCGCGAGGTCATTTTTGGGGGATAGGCCAGTGTGATGGAACGCAGACTGGCAGAGAAGTCGCGGACCCAGTTGTGCACATCATCGAGCACGGTATACATAAGGGGGACGACAAAGAGGGTCAGGAGTGTGCCGGTAATCAAGCCCCCCACGCGGGCGCGCCCGAGGGCGACCAGGGCATCCGCGGATTCTCCGCCGCCGATGGCCATGGGGAAAATGCCGACAACAGTGGTCAGGGCGGTCATGAATACGGGCCGCATGCGATCATGATTTCCCTGGAGCACGGCCTCGTTGCGGGAGAGCCCGCTGGTCCGCAATTGGTTGATGTGGTCCACGATTACGATGCCGTTGTTGACGATAACGCCGCACAAGAGCATGGAGCCCACCATGGACAGCAGGTCGGTGGGGGTGTTGGTGAGAAAGAGGGTCCAATACACGCCGACGAACGCGAGGGGAATGGTCATCATGACAGTCAGGGGCAACAGCCAGGATTCAAAGAGCGCGGCCATCACCAGATAGATCAGGAGAACGGCCATGATCATGGCTTTGCCGAAGTTCGCCATGGACTTGTCAATGTCTTGCAGTTCCTCGTCCAATTCGATGGAATAGCCTTCCGGCAATTCAATGTTTCGGATGCAGGCGCGCAATGCGTTTCGGACTTCCAGCAGATTCTCCTCCGTAGCCACGCCATAGAGCCGGATCGAGCTTTTTCCGTCTATCCGGAAAATCCGGGGCGGTGTTTCCCCGCGCTCCATATTTACCAGGCCGCTTAACGGCACCATCTTCCCGCTGGGGCCATGCACGGAAAGCGCCTCAAGGTCGCCTATATTGCCGCCATCGGTCCAATCAAACTGGCCGCGGACGGGATACTCTTTCCCGTCGTATTTGATGAACGGCAGATAGGTGCCGCGCAGGGCAAAATCCACGGACCGCGCTATTATATACGGTGTGATGCCCGCCTCGGCCGCGCGTTCATTTTGCACGTGCAATTGGATTTCATCAGAGGGCTTGGGGCGGTCGGACTCCACATTGCGCAGATGGGGGAGGGTTTGCATGATGCGCTTGAAGTCCTCCGCCAGGCGGTTCAGGGTGGAGGTGTCATTGCCGCGCAAAACGACACCGGCGGTGCGCCCGCGGTCGTTGCGAAGTCCGCCGATGCCGAAATCCATGGTTCCGCCGGGAATATGATCGGGCAGGATTTTGGCGAGAAACTTCCGGACATTTTCCGCGTTCTGCGGCATGGAATCATTGGCGCGGAGGCCTTGTCTGGCGCCGGTGAGATAGAGGTCCATCACGCCCCCCCAAGGGCCGTAATCCAGATAGAGGTGTTCAATGCCCAAGGCTTCGCGGTATGGCTCAATTTGGCGCACCAGCATGTTCATGGTGTCCCGTGCGCGTTCATGGCCGTAATTGGGATCGACACTGAGCCGTATCCGCACCCGGGGAATGTCAATATCGGGTTCCCCCCGAAATCCCAGGCGCTGATAGGGATACCAATATGTGAGGGCCGCGGCCGCCACGAGAAACAGCAAAACCAAGGCCCGGTGATTCAACGCGTGACGGAGGAAACGGTTGGCGCCATGGCGGAAAAGATCAAACGGGCTGAAATAGCGTTCCCAGCGATTAAAACGCCCGCGGATTGGATGCATCAGAACATTTTTGATCACCTCAGCCAGGGCGCGGGGCTTGCGCTTGCGGATGTACACCTCGGTGATGGGAATGACGGTCAGCGCAAAAATGAGGCTGGCTACAAGGGTGACGGCCAGCGGGCCGGCGAATTGACGCATGACAATGGACAGTTCGCCTGCATCCATATAAAACACGGGAACGAACACGATCAGGGTGGTGATCGTGGAGGTAGTCACGGCCACGGTTACTTCGGCGGCGCCCTGGATGGCGCTTTCCCGGTGGCCGCCGCCGTTCGACTTGAGCCGGTGAATGTTTTCCATCACCACGATGGCATTGTCCACCAGCATGCCGACCGAGGTGATTAATGCGCAAATGGTGACGACATTCAGCGCGCCGCCGGTGAAGTAAATATAGATCACGCCGGCCAGAAAGGAGGAGGGTATGGAAACCAGCATGACCAGGGTGGGGCGCAGCCGGCGCAGAAAAAGCCAAAGCACGGCGGTGGTCAAGACCGCCCCGGAAAAGCCCATCTCCATCAGTCCGTCCAGCGCGAATCGGATAATGTCCCCGAGGTCCTGAAGCACCAGCATTTCCGCGCCCTGGAATTCGGGAGACTGCTTCAGGTGGTCCAGTTCCAGCTTCACGGCATTGCAGGTGGCCACGACGTTGGCCCCGGGTTCCTTGATGATGCCGATGAAAACGCCATGTTTCCCGTCAATACTGAAGTTTTCCGCGCCCCTGGGGCCGTGCACGGAAATTTTGGCCACTTCCTTCAGGCGAATGCCCAGGGGGGAGATCACCGTGTTGGACAATTCCTCGGGAGAGCCAAATTCGCCCTGGGTGCGCACCACGTAGCGGGTTTGGCCTTCTTCGAGACGCCCCGCGCCCAGGCTGGCGCTGCTGGCATAAATGGATTGGATAACCTGGTAGAGATCGAGACCCAGGCTCCGCAGCGCCTCCTGATTGAAGTCTACATAAATGGATTCTTCGGTGCCGCCGCTAAACTCCACTTCGGCCACGCCGGGAATGCGCAACAACCGCCGTTTCAGATGGGTGCGCGCGAACAGGGCGAGTTCGTCCTGGCGTTCGGCCCGAAACAGGACCAGCCGGAGGATATTCATCCGGTCCAGGCTGCCCCGCTGGGTGAGGATATGCTCGACATCCTGGGGAAGCATGATGCGCAACCGTTCCACCGCGTCCTGGAGTTCCCGGTAGGCTCGTTTCATGTTTGTGCCGGTTTCGAAGTTAAGCCCAATCCAGCAACCATTGCTGTCCGAGGAGGTGGATATCCGCTTTAATTGGGGCAGGGTGCGGAACTCGCCTTCGGCGGGGATGGCGATTTGCTTTTCCACCTGCTCCGGGCTGCTGTTGGGATAGGGAATCCAGACGGAGAGCCAAGGGAAGTCCATGCGGATGGTAAAGTCCACGGGGATCAACGGCCAGGAGATGATGCCGATGGCCAGCAGGGTAATCACAATCATGAACACGGTGACCGGCCGGCGGATGGCGAATGCCGGCAGGGAATTCTCGTAGCGTTGATGCATCTCCTCGCCCTATGGTTGGTATCCCGTCATAGTACCCCGGATGCACGGAAATGTTTCACGGATAGTTATAAACATGGCGCACGGCGGCTTCAACCCTTTACCCCCACCCCCAAGTCCGGCCCACGGCACGCAACTACCCTATCCCGAATTGAAGCCCGGCGGCGTATACGGCGAAACTCTTATTGGTGATACAGGCCGAGGCAATACCCGTCTTCGGTGTTTTCGTCCGGGAATGCGCGATACCCGCCGGAATTGAAGAACTGGACCAAGCGGA
>CAYXPO010000287.1:0-6480 GCA_964466925.1 uncultured Nitrospirales bacterium | reverse complement strand
GGATCGCTTCCCTTGGAGGCCGTGCAGGAAACGCTCAAAAAACATCATCCCGTTGACGCCCCGCTGCAGGATCCGCCGCCCTACCAATATCTCAAGGCGCGCCAGCCGGGGCAATCGGAGATTTATCTGTTCGACAAGGAAGCCAATCAAGCCATGGTGCGGCTTGAATTCGGCGGCGTGGACTATGACGAGTCGCTGACGCCCGCCATGCAACTCTACAACGAATACTTTGGCGGCGGCATGGCGGGGGTGGTGTTTCAGGAACTGCGCGAGTCGCGGGGATTGGCGTATATGGCCGGGGCCAACTATGTTCCGGGGTATCGCGCGAAAGACCAGAACCTCATGCTGGGCGTGATCCAAACGCAAAACGATAAAGTCGCCGAGGCCACCCGGGCCTTTGTTGACCTGATGGATAACATGCCGGTGTCCGAAGAACGGTTCGCGGTGGCGCGGGAGTCGGTAATCAATCAATACCGCACGGGAAAAATCGGGTTTCGGGAACTTCTGGGCGTGGTACAGAACTGGAAACGGCACAACCTGGCGCCCGATCCCCGGGTTCAACGCTTTCAAACCCTCGAATTGAGCAGTCTGCAAACCCTCGTGGACTTTCAGGCAACGCAGATCGCCGGAAAACCCAAACTGATCTCCATTGTCGGCCAGAAAAGTAAAATGGACCTGGAATCGCTGAAAAAACTCGGTCCTGTCCGCGAAATCGCGGTGGATGATATCTTCGTGAAATGACGGGTGGAACCGCCCGCGGACGGCAACGGTTATTGTTCCTCGCGTTCATCCACGTCCACATTGCCGCCATAAGGCCCGCCGATTTTGGCCAGATAGGCGTCCAGGGTCAGGCCCTCCCCCGTGATACGGTCCGCCAGCGCGGAGAAGGCTTCGATGAAGGTGAAATTGCAGGGCGCGGGCTTGGGCAAAGAAATTCCATCCCGCATCGTTTTCACGAAGCGTGTGGTCCATTCCATTTCCGGCATCACCACCCGGTAGTGTTGAGACGCCTTCAGGGAGGTTTTAACCATCCGGGGGCCTTCGCCGCGTTTGAGGTCCGCCTCGAATCCCGCCCACTGCGTCATGCCTTTGCCGCGTTTCATCAATCCACCGAGATAGGCTTCGATTTGCGCGCCGGTGAGTTCCACGGCAACGATGTTGTTGCCGCGCTGTCCGCCGGTAAGAAACAGGGCGTTTACGTCCACCTCGCCCGCGGGCAGGCTGCCGCGGATGATCTGGCCGCTATGGCAAAAGGCCGCGTCCGCGCCGGACATTTTGCGCAGGGCGTCCGCCGCCAGTTTGGCCACTCCGCCCGCAAATACCGGTTTTTCACACCGGCCCACGATACGCGAAGCCTCCGGGCACAATTCCTGTTCTTTTTGTTGAATCCAGGCGGCCATGGCCTGATCGCATGGAACGGCATCATGCCGCATTTCCACCGCCGTTCCTTTGGCCGCGGTGATTTTTTTCGTCTCCAGGTCCACCGTGAGTTCCAAGCGGCCCACATGGTTGGCATAACTCCCGGCCTGCACAATAACCACGCCGGTCTTGTCGAGGACGAGGGGCGATTTGATCAATTCATGCGTATGGCCGGTGACAAACACGTCAATTTCCGGGGCCAGCACGGACATTTTTTTCGCGGCCACCGACCCCAGATGGCACAGGGCGATTTGCACATCGGATTCCGGTTTCAGCCGTTCCGCTTCACGCTCCAGCGCCGCGCCCGTTTCCGCTTCCCCGAAAAACTCGCCCGGTTTCGGGCGGGTCAGCCCGATGACCGCCACTTTAAGCCCTTGCACGTCGAATATTTTCGACGCCGGGAAATACGCCGCCCCGGCGCCGTCCCGCCAATTCAGGCACAGCAACGCGGTATTGGGCATGAGCGCCTGGCATTCCCGCAGGTAGCCGGGTTTGTAGTCCGCGTCGTGATTGCCAATGGTGACCGCGGCATACCCGATGTTCCCGAGCGCCTCGTACATCATCCGGCTCTTCGATTTGAACGCCACCATGTCGCCTTTTTCCATTACATCGCCCGCGTCCAGAACGAGGACCTCCTTGCATGTTTCCCGCACCTGCCGGATATATCCCGAAACATAGGGCAACCCGCCCGCTCCGGCATATCCCGGCCGGATATGATCATGCAGATCGTTGGTGTGGAGGATAAGCAGGGTGCGGGTTTCCGCCGCGCATAAAAAGGCGGGCGCCGCCGCCAGCATCAAAAGGCAAACGAATTTTCTGCATGTCATGGGGCCAATCCTTGTTGCGTTCACTTGAATAACGACTCAAATTCCCGCGTATAAGTTTCCGCCATCCCCGCGTCGTGAATGATCAGTACATTCTCGTCGTTCTTGGTTTCCGCGCTCTTGCTGAAGTTGTAACTGCCCGTGATGACCGTTTTCCCGTCCAGGATCATCACCTTGTCGTGCAGGTTGTATTCATTGGTGTCGGGATGAACATCCGCCCCGTGTTGGCGGAGATAGTCGTCCATGCTTTCTTTGGAGGCCGCATTGCGCGCCTCCACCACCCCCCGGACCTGGACGCCGTCCTTCATGCGGTCCGCGATGGCCTCGGCGATGGGTTTGCTGGTGAAGGAAAAGGCCAGGAAATCGAGCCGGGTCCGCGTTTCCTTGATCTCACGCAGAATTTCCCGTTGCGGGCGGTCCTCCGGGGAGAAATAACACTCGATGGCAATGCCCGATACCTCCAATAACGGATAGGGTGTGTTGTCCGGCGAGTGCGCCCCGAATTTCTTCTTAAGGAACATCTCCGAAAATTCCGCCGCGTAATCCTTCGCCAGTTCCGGCGAAACGATCAGCAGGGCATTGTTATTGTTCCGGTACAGATCGTTCTCCGTGAGATTGGCGGACCCCGTCCACACCAGGCGATCATCCACCACGCAGAATTTGTTGTGCATGAACGCTTCGCGCTTATCAAACACGACGGGAATGCCGGCCCGGATGCAGGATTGAATGGCGGCACGGTCCTCATAGTTGGAGTCGGACACGATCCGCACCGATACCCCCTTCTGATGCTGAAGAATCAAGGTGTCCGCCGCCTTTTGAAGCTGGAATTCATAAAAGGCGGCGTCAATGCTCCGCGTGGCGTTTCCAAGCAGTGCGAGCAGCTTGGCATCCATTCCCCAGGGGTTAAGCGGAGACGCCGGCGAAAAAAACACCTGGATGGGCTTGTCCCCGGTGATGAATTCCTTCACCTCTGTTAAGGGGGAGGGGAGACTGGCCGGCGCGGTGTCCGTGTGTTCCTTCAAAATGGGAACCGGCCCGGAGGCGGGGTCTTTTCCAATGGGCAAGGGCAGGACGCGTTGGGCCGTTTCGGGCAATGCGGAAAGGCCCTTTCCGCCGCTCAGGAGCCAATCCTGGGCCTGTTTCCCCGCATCTTTAAGACGGCTGGCCCACGCGCCGCCCCCGTCTTTCACCGGCAGCGTGTATACGGCATATCCCGCCACCGCGAGGACGGCCACCACCAGACCGAGGTATAACCGCTTGCTTTTACGCTTGTGTTTCATCCCGCGCATCTTACCAGAAGAATCAGGGACCGGGGAAGTTCCATGGAAAAACCGGGGATCGGGGGCGTTTACCGCCATGACGCGACAGGCGAAAAACTTCTTGCATATAATCTATTAACATGATATACTAAGTAGTGTAAATATAAATAGGAGGTTAACGTGATAAAGAACATTACGATTTTGGGCGGACATGGGAAGGATTTGAGCCCGGAGCCGGTATCCCGGATTGACCTGACGATGGGGCAGGTGATCAGCATCGTGGGCCCCACAGGCTCCGGGAAGACAACCTTTATCAATGACATTGAGTTGTTTGCGAATGGCGACACACCGACCGGGCGGCGCATTCTGATAGATGGGAAAACGCCTCCGGCGGAATACCGGGATGATCCTTCCCTTAACCCGATAGCATTGATAACGCAGCACACGAATTTTCTGTCGGACATGCCGGTGGGCGATTTTTTGCGGACGCATGCGGGCATCCGGACCAATGACGCGCGCCGGGTGGCGGCGCTGGTGGATCAAACGCTGGATTTCGCGAACCAATTGACGGGCGAGCCGGTAATGGCGTCAATCCGGATGACGGAACTGTCGGGCGGGCAGACCCGCGCGTTGCTGATAGCCGATGCAACCATCATTTGCAACACGCCGATTGTGCTGCTGGACGAGGTGGAGAACGCGGGCATCCACCGGACGCGCGCGTTGGAGTTGCTGCGGCAATACAAGAAGATTTTTGTGTTTGTGACGCATGATCCCCGGATTGCGCTGCTGTCGGACGCGCGGATTGTGATGCAGAACGGGCGCGTGACGCAGTTCATGGAAACGGACGCGGCGGAGCGCCTTTTTGCGGGGGCGGTGACGCGCATTGACGACACGCTGACCCAACTCCGGGAACGGATTCGCAAGGGCGGACGCATGACGATGGAAGACGTGCGGGAACATGCGGCCTTTGCCGCGGCGGAGGCGCGCGCATGAAACTGGCGGTGTGCGCGGGCCCGGCGACGACCGGGAAAACGAGTGTGCTGCGCCATTTGACGCGGCGGCTGATTAGCGGGGGCCTGCATCCGGCGTTTTTGAAAATTGACGTGCAGTTCGCCGATGAGGACGAGGTGTTCGCGCGGGAGTTCGAGATTCCGGCGCGCAAGGTATACTCCGGTGAGTTGTGCCCCGACCATTGCAGCGTGCTGGTGCTGGGGGACGCGCTGCAATGGGCGCAAAAAGCGGGGGCGGACGTGTTGCTGGTGGAGACGGCGGGGCTGTGCCTGCGGTGCGCGCCGTATGTGGACGGAGGGCTTGGGCTGATGGTGATGGAAGCGACCAGCGGAATGAACCTGCCCCGGAAAGTGGGGCCGATGCTTTCGCTGGCGGACATTGCGGTGGTGACAAAAATTGACTTGGTCTCTCAGGCGGAACGCGAGGTGTTTCGCGCCCGGATTATCGAAGCGGCCCCGGGGGTGCGGGTGCGGGAAGTGAATGCGCTGTACGGCATCGGCATTGATCCGCTGGTGACCCATGTGCTGAATACCCCGGACATTCCCGAGCAACTGGTGCTCCGGGGCAATCCTCCGGTGGGGACGTGCACCATCTGCGTGGGCAAGAAAGAGATTGGCTGGCAATCGCATTTCGGCGTGGTGCGGGCTTTGAACAACCAAAACTTCTATCGCGGCGAATAAGCAGGAGGAAACAGCATGTCAACGGCAACCGAAATTGAACTGCCGGGGCTGGATTGCGGGCTGTGCGGCTACCGGAAATGCAAGGACTTGGCGGAACACATGAAGGAAAAACCGGAACTCGCGCAACGCTGCATCCATCTTTCCCGCGAGACGGTGGGGCGGAAGTCCGTGGAGACCTCGCCGGCCTGCACGGCGTCCACGCCGGCGTGTTCCGCGTCCGCGTGCAGTGCCTGTGCGCCTGCACGGCCTCTGCCGGGGGCCTCCGCGCCTTTTCTCGACAGTCTCGGCCGCGAATTTGATTTTTATCTCGAACATTTTCCCGAGGATCCGGGCCCCCGTGAAATCATCCTTCCGCATAATCCGATGGTGACCCGCGAACTCGATATTCAATTGGGCGACACGCTGATCGGCCGTCCGCTGGGGATGTCGTGCGGGTGCCCCATCACGCATTGCGGCGTGGTGGTGGCCGTGGACCAGCGGACAGGGGTGATGACGTGGTGTGTGACCGGCCCGCTGGGGCCGCGGCAGCACGGCTACAAAGACCTGGGGTATTACATCGCGGAAGGCTACGAAGGCATGGTGTATGAATCGCGCGCGGAACTGCGCATCGGGATGCGGCATTACTTCCAGCCCCGGATGTGCATGCTGCAGTGGCGTCACAGCGGCCTCATCAATTACCTGAACCGCCTGGAGAAGGGCTGGCAAATCCGTCTGGAAGGCCTGTTCATCGGATGAGGGCCGCTCAATGACCCCGCGTAGTACGGCATTGTGGAGGTGCTCTGCGTCCGGGCGGTTGTGCGTGGAATTTTAACCTGCCGCCTAATGCTTTTTCGGTTCAGGGATGGTGATTTGTTCGCCGCGGCGCGGTTTCCAGGCGGGTTGTCCGGGAACGAGGGCGGCCCAATCGTGGTGGCCGGTACGGCAGTTGAGGGTGATCAACGTGCCGCCCTTCGGAACGCGGTCCGCGCCGTAACTGCCCAATCCGGTGGCGCGCCCGTAGACCAGGTCCACGCCGTCAATCACGCCGGAGTAATTGTTCACATGATCATGCCCGCAGAAGCAGGCGCGCACGCCGAGCATTTTCAGATAGGCCAGTGAAGCGCCGTTTTCGCTTTCAATGCACGGCGTCTCGCCTTTGATGCCGGAGGCCGCATGAGTGTCCCAGATGTCCACGTATTGCTTGATGGGGATGTGGAAAAAGGCGAACCGCAGAGGCTGCGGGTCACCAGCCTTGGCCGTGTCCTCCGCCAGGGTTTTCAGCGCCGCGTGCTGCGAAGCGCCCAAACC